>JAJPYT010000056.1 GCA_021204845.1 Prevotellaceae bacterium
TGCTCATCTCTACATTCCTTAGGGTATAAGCAATGTAGAGATGACACTTTGTTCATTGGGAAGATGAGACCCTCATCTCTGTAGAGATGACACCCCAAAAAATGGGGAGATGACACCCCAAGAAATGGGGTCTGTAAAGATACGCGCAGGTGGAGATGATGCAATCAAGTATATTTACCGCATTGTGGATGCTCCACCGTGGTCTTTCTATACGTACATCTCTTGCCAAGAGAAATACTGCAAGCTACAGGTTTTATCTGATAATTGACTCATTCGTTTGCGAACGTACAAGGAAGCGCCAGCAGTTGGTACATCAGCGTACGTGCCATGCGCTCGTGTCCGGCGTCATTGGGGTGCAGGCGGTCGGTATCCGTGTCGTGGAAATAGGCGGCCGATTCATCCAAGAGGGGAAAGAGTCCGCAAAGGGCATTCAGGTCGATAACGGGCACGGCCCAGATGTTTGCCGCCTCTTTGGTAGCCTCTATGTAGGCCGACAAGTATTCGCCTATTCTGTTTTGGTAATCTTCCGAGGGCTGCCAGTTGGTGTCGTTCGGGTAGAAGCCTGAACGGTGTATGGGCGTGAGCACGACGACTTGCTTGGTGGGAAACATCTTCTTTACCGTGCTCAGCGCGATATTGATGCGTCCTTTGTAGGTGCTGTCGGCCATTACGGGAGTCCTGCGCCCGCGCTCTTCAAGCTGTTTGGGCTTGCCTATGGCGGCCATTACTTCCTCCCTTGTTTCGGTATACCATTCACCGATGGGTACCCCTTGGTTGTAATCGTTCGTTCCCATGAATATCATGATGGCGTCAAAGTCGTCGCCATGTTCGCTTTGCAGCTTCGCCGCTTGTCTGGGTATGTCGTTCCACTGCCTGCCGCTGATGCCATAGACGTAAGGAGTGATGTCGAGCCACTCCTGCAAATAGTTCCAGTACTTCTTGTTTGAACCGCTGTTGTTAGGGTCGGTGATGGAGTCGCCGAAATAGGCCACTCTCTTGCCCTGCCAAGGATGCGTCACAACGCTCTGTGCGGCTGCCGGCAACATGGCGAGCATGCCCATGATGATAAATAATGCTTTCTTTTTCATATTGAATGCCAGTACTCTGTTTTGCCACAAAGTTACTGTTTTTTTGTGGCATTCCATCATTTTGCGGCAGTTATTTTCGCTCTCTTTGCCCCATCTCCTTGCGCCACGACAGTATGCCGTTTGTCTTGGCTTCGACAAGGGAGCCTATCTCACGGGTAATGGCCACGTATTTCTCTACATCTTCACCCCGGCTTTGTACTATCGCCGTCATGGAGTTTTCATAAAAGAGGGTTTTGCCCGAGAGGATGACGTAGCCATGGCCGGTGCGGATGCCGCTCAGAATTTCCTCGAAGTTGTCGCGCACGGTTTGCAGATAGCCTGTCTTGTCCGTGCTTATCTCCATGTTTTGCGAAAGGATGTTCCGCTTCACGCCGTCAAGGTCGATGCCTTGCATGTTGTCTCTCATGCGGCATAGGGTGGGGTAGTCGGGCACCTCCGCGTTCAGTTTAGACAGCATGAGCGCCGCCTCCTTGACAGTGCTGTTGAACGTTCTCATGTGGCGGGTCATCTTGCGTTTGCCGGCGGTATCTATGACAAAGCCTGCCACGACCAAACCGCCTATAATGGCTATGGCCATGCCGATATTCTCACCGAACACGATGCAGATAATGATAAAACAGAAAGTATAGACAACAGTTCCCATAATTTTATCCTTACTTAATTATTAGGTTATAGATTTAAGTTTTGATTATCTGTTTTTCCTGCAAAGTAAGTGCCTCTCTGTATCATATTATGGTACAGGTTGATGAAAAGTGATGTTAAAAATGACAGCTTTGCCTCTCTTCATCAATCCAACTTAAATAACCGGCTTGCATCCATGTCGTCCGCCGTCAGGCCTTTATAGTCTATTTTCAGGCAATCGCCTATTTCACTGTAGGGCAACAGCGCATGGAACTCGCCTGCAGCGAAACTGCCTATTTGATAGGGATGATAGGATAGGACAATACCCTGTGGTAACAGCGCGGCGTGTTGCAGCACCATGTTCGTGGCATCTATGTCTGCTTGGTCCGTTACATTGGCACCGCTTTTCTCGCAACAGCTATAGCCACCCCAGTCATAATAAGACAATCCTTCTTTCCATTGCGCTTTCATGCTGACCAACGCCGTGAAAGCGGCTTTGCGCAGCTTGGCCAGTTTGGAGGCTTCGATGATGTTGGAAAGCGTGAGTATTTTTTGCAGTTCCTTGTCGTAGGTGAAGTAGAACGAATGGTAGTTGGGATGTATACCGCCTACATAACTCCAATCTGTATAAAAGAGAGTGAGGTACCGTTCGTTTTCGGCCACACCTGCAAAATCAGAGGCTTCGCTCGTGGGTACAGGTTCATCAGAAAAGCTGTGCACATAGAGTGAGGAGATGAAATGACAAACTGCCTCGGGAACGTCATCGCTATATGCGTGGAATATGATGATGGGACCCAAGGCGTATTCTTCCACAGGACCGGTATCGAGATCGGGATTGACGGTAAAGACAATGGTGCTGTCCTTGCTGCGCACCGTATCGTTTTTGTAGAAGAATTGGTTGGTGCCGCTTATCGCATGGTATCCCTTAGGCACGTAGGGTACCCATGGATTCACTTTGGCGGCCGTTACGGTATCCGCCGGCGTTTCCACTTTACCGCCCGTTTCCACTTCTTGTCCTGCCGGCACTTGCTTCCTTGGAGCGCAACCCGCAAGAAGCGTGGCTGTAATGCCACAACATAAAAGCATCACCTCCAATATGCCCGGTCTCTTCCCGTTCCAGCAGGATGACGCCTCCTTGTGCATGGGTAGAACCCATCCCCTTCTATTTCCACTCATCATTTTCATATCCTTTTCATTATCTCATAACCTGCACCGTGCAGCCTACAATCACTTTGTCTCTTTATGTAGCCTGTGCCAGCAAAGTAACCCCTCCCTCCCGTTTTTTCCATCAAATTCATACTTTTGCCAGCCAAGATACTTGTTTTATTGTCTTACATAAAACACTTAAGCCATCTGTCCAACCAACGCTACAAGCCCCGTTAGTCATATTATTTCGTAATCCCTTCTATCCCTTTGCCAAAGCGGTCAAAAGAGGCGTTTTTATCACAATGAAACCATTATCTTGCAATTGCAATCATATTGTCATTGCATGGTAAGCATCGCATGGCATAATATCAAATCCGTGGGAAGCGCGAATCTAACGAAAGCTTTTCTTAGGGTGAGTGGAAAGCTTTCGTTAGGGTGAAAGAAAAGCTTTCGTTACACATTGTCAAAAGCTTTTCTTAGGGTGCAACGAAAGCTTTTCTTGTGCCACAATAAAAGCATTGTCGGGGTGAAAGAAAAGCTTTGGTGTATGAAAAACTGCCTACGCTCTTTATATGGCAAGTGGTTTAACCGGCTTCATACGGATTGTTGTAAGCATAAATAAACAATGGTTTTTGGCTGTTTCCTGCCACGGATTTGCGGGCGTTTCCTTATTCCACTGCTTTTTGCACTAAAAAAATGGTCTTTCATATAGGATATTTCCATCTCTGTTTTTCATCGGCTTTATTCATCTCGTCCTACAATCCGTGGCAGAATCGGCTCTTCATTCAATTACGTAAATGGTTTGAAACGAACGCCTTGTATTTTTAGGGTTGCCGGTCTGCCACGGATTACACCTGTTTTTGAAAACTTTTGGCAAGTATATGCAAAAATAGGG
>JAJPYT010000193.1 GCA_021204845.1 Prevotellaceae bacterium
CGGATTCGTGAGAATCTGCCGGATTCCATCTTTCTCTTTTATGGTGGGGGAAGGCGAGTGGTACGAGTGGCGGAGGACGCTCAATATATTCGTCGCAGGATGCAAGCGGTAAGAGCGCCGGAGGTGCTCCCTCTTATAGCCGCGGGCCTTTACGGCCTGCGGTAAGGAACGAACAAGGAGAGAGTGCCGAAGGTACTCGCCATTATTCCGTGGGTTTAGCTTCGCTGAGGGTTTCACCGTTTTACCCACGGCTGGGGGTTGTAACCCCCAGAATATTAGAGGGTACCTTCGGCACCCACATCCTCTCGCATGCATACCGGGGGTTAGAACCCCCGGCTACCAAGGGGGAGCACCTTCGGCGCTCTTTTCCCCCCCTTGCGGTCGACTATTAGCTTCGCTGAGGGCCAAACCGTTCATACCCTTTATTCGGCACAGTACCTTCAGCACTCTAAACACACGAGGCGCGCGTGCGTTGGGTCCTGACGCGGGCTACTCCTTCCACGGGCGAATGATGGCATTGGGTCAAGTTGAGGGAATGATGGCGGTTGTAGACCGCGAGTTGGGCATTGAGAGAAGCTATCCCGTAGTGATAGGGTAAACGCTGGCACTCTGGCGGAGGGCGAGTCTATGGCAGCGCTCAGCCGCAGGTTCATCGATTTTGTGATAGACGTGGCAAGCGGCAGTCCCTCCCTTAATGAAATAGAGGGCTACCGCGGAATCGCTATACTGAAGCAGGGAGTAACTCTATAGATTACCTACTTTCACCATCCTGATGGCGGTGACGGCGCATTCGTCGCCCTTGTTGCCGAGAGAGCCGCCGCAACGTTCCTGCGCCTGGGCGAGAGTATTGCAAGTGAGAAGTCCATAGATGACTGGCGTCTGCCCTTTCTCATTCAAGCTGGCAAGCCCCTGCGTTGTACCCTGACAGATGTAGTCGAAATGAGGGGTGTCGCCCCTAATGACGCAACCGAGAGCAATAACAGCATCGAACTTGCCGCTGCGAACCATGCGGGCACAGGCGTAGACGAGCTCGAAACTGCCAGGAACCGCTATCTCCGTGATGTCCCGTTCAAGCGCCCCGTGGCGCAGGAGCGTAGCGTAGGCTCCCTGCAAGAGTGCGCCCGTAATGTCGCTGTTCCACTGACTGACGACTATGCCAAAGCGCATGCCCTCGGCAGAGGGCATGGACTGGGCATCGTAATCGGAAAGGTTGTGAAGCGAGGAAGCCATTACTTAGAGCGCTTGACTCTCTCTATGTACTTCTCTATCTCCGACCCTTGGACGCTGGCGCGGTAGCGGGCTTTCACCTGCTCGTAGAGCTGGAGAGCCTTGTCCGTCTTACCGAGAGACTCGTATATCTCGCCCGCCTGGACAAGGAAGAGAGGAGAGAGCACGGTGTTGTCGGCCTTCTTGGCAGCCTTCTCCAAAGTCTCGGCACCCTTCTGGGCATCGCCCAACTGCACGTACGTGTTGCCAAGGGTACCCATGGCGGCAGGGCTGATCATAGCATCGTTCTTGGGGCTGAACTTCTCAAGATATTTCTTAGCCTCCTCGTAGTTGCCCAACTTGGCGTAAGAAAGACCCGCATAGAGCTTTGCCAGATTGCCCGTCTTGGTCATGGAATACTGGTCCGCCACAGTGAGGAAACCGACACAGAGCTGCCCGTCGCCATCGAGAGCCTTCTCGAAGTTTGCGGCCTGGAAATACTGCTCGCACGGATAGAGAGCCTCCGTAGCCTTCTGGTTTCGCTGATTGATGAAGATACGGCCCAACACGTAAGCTATGACCACAACGACCACAACGACGCAAATGACCACTATTAAGCGCAGATTCTTCTGGATGAAACTCACCTCGGGAGCTGCCTCTTGCTGGCTGGCCTTTTTGTTTTTCTTTCCCTTTGCCATGATATGTTATTAGTTTATTATCGCTAAAAAGCGTTGCAAAATTACTCAAAATCCATATATTCAGGAAATTTATCTGTCATTATTTTCCGAAAACACTACTTTTTGCATACCTTTGCACCGCAAGGTTAAAGCCATGGCGATGAGACTAAAGCGGCTCTCCATCCTCAATTACAAGAACATAGCCCAAGCCGAGCTGAATCTGTCAGACGGCATCAACTGCCTCGTTGGCGACAACGGGGAGGGCAAGACTAACCTGCTCGACGCTGTGTATTTCCTCTCGATGTGCAAGAGCGCCACCACCAGCCAAGACAGCCTCACCGTTCGCCACGGGCAGCAGTTCATGGCATTGCAGGGATATTACGAGCGCGAGGACGGCTCGCCTGAAGAGGTGTGCTGCGGGCTGAAGCCTGGGCAGAAGAAGTCGTTCAGCCGCGGAAAGAAAGCATATAAGCGGCTGGCAGACCACATAGGGGTGATACCCGTGGTGGTGGTGTCACCAACTGACCAGTCGCTCATAACGGGCGGCAGCGAGGAGCGCCGGCGCTTTATGGACTTGGTGATATCGCAGTGCGAGCCCTCTTACTTAGACTCGCTTATGAGCTACAACAAAGCTCTGATGCAGCGCAACGCGTTGCTGAAAATGGAGGAAGAGCCAGACACCGAGCTGCTAAGCCTTTGGGAAGACGTGATGGGCCGCGAGGGAGAGCTAATCTTTAACAAGAGGGAGCAATACATCGACCTGCTGAAGCCAGCCTTCCAACGCTACTACAGCGCCATCTCTCCCGAGGGTGAAGAGGTTGGGCTCCAGTATGTGTCGCACTGCCAGCGAGGCCCGCTCACCGAGGTAATACGCCAAAGCCGCCCGAAAGACAGGATTGTAGGCTATAGCCTGCATGGCATACACAAAGACGAGATAGAAATGACGCTCGACGGCTACCCCATAAAGCGGGAGGGAAGCCAAGGGCAGAACAAATCTTTCCTGGTCGCCCTGAAACTGGCGCAGTTCGATTTCCTGAAGCAATCGGGCAGCCGCACCACGCCTATTCTCCTTCTCGACGACATCTTCGACAAGCTCGACGCCAGCCGTGTGGCGCGCATACTGCGCCTCGTGGAAGAAGACCATTTCGGGCAGATATTCATCACTGACACCAACCGTGACCACTTGGGCAGCCTGCTCACACCTCTCGTGGGAAAAGACTATCACCTGTTTCACGTAAAGGCAGGAGAGATTATGCCATGAAGCGGAGGCAGACAGAGCCGCTTGGCGACGTTATACGCCGTTTCCTTCGCCAAGAGGGCATAGAGACTCCTCTTGCCCAGCATCGTGCCGTTGCCCTTTGGCCAGAGATAGCCGGTCCCCAGATAAGCCGCGCGACACGTGGCGTTTGGCTGCGCGACTCCACCCTCTACGTGAAGATAAGCAATCCCGCCCTCCGCCAAGACCTAATGATGGGCAGAACCCTCCTTGCCCGCCGCCTAAACGAGAAGGTAGGCTCGCAGGTAGTCGGGCAGATTGTGTTTTGTTAGGAACGAACAAATCCGGGCTACGTTCTTTATCCAAGAGCCTTACAACATTTGAGGCGGAGAGAGGGCTCTCTCGTTTCTCCTCGCTCTCTCATAGCATAGATAGTTATGACATCGCAAAGATAAGAGTATTTGTCCGCAACCACAATAGATATCTTACGTATTGTTCCACATACTCCAGAGACATCAGTAAAAATGGTAGTATTTGCAGTAATAGAGATATATGGAGGCTGAAGGTTTTTTTGGCTCACCCGATAATCATTGGGGGTAAGCATAAATATTAGCCAGTCTGAAGAGG
>JAJPYT010000049.1 GCA_021204845.1 Prevotellaceae bacterium
CCTTAAGGCTTTCTGGCACGCCTTCATCATGGGCGGCTCAGACGCTGCCGACGGAGACTACAAGAACATCGAGGGGAACCAGCTTGGCAGTTGGCACGTGCGTGCCGACTACGAGGGGAAGCTGTTTGGCGCCAGCTTCTATGCCGAGCATTTCTTTGAGGACCAGAGCCAGCTCTTCCTGCAATATGGCTGGAAGGATATGCTCTACGGGGCTGAGGTAAGGCTGCCCCGCAACCATTTTGTCTCCACTGTTCTCTACGAGCATCTGCGCACCACCGACCAGAGCGGCAGTGTCTATCACGATGCCACCTCAGTCTTGAACTACCAGATAAGCGCTACCGACAACTACTACAACCACGGGACATACACGGGCTGGCACCACGCTGGCTATGCCATGGGCAATCCGCTTCTACTTTCGCCCATTTACAACGACGGGGAAGAGATCTATTTCCGTAACAACCGCGTCACAGCCCATCACTTCGGCATCAGCGGAGAGCCCACATCATACATATCCTATCGCCTGCTCTTCACCCACGAGCGCAGCCTTGGCTCTTACGCCCAGCCTCTTACCAATCCCGCCTACGGCAATTATCTGTTGGTAGAGGCAAGCTATGCCCCCACCCAAGTGCCAGGTCTGAAGTTCACCCTCGACTATGGGCAGAACGGAGGGCAGTTGCTTGGCCGCAGCAAGGCTTGCATGCTCACTGTCTGCTACGCGGGCTGGATTAACCACAAAAACAAAAGCGCAAAATGAAACAGGCAATCATTATAGTAGCCGTTCTCGCCTGCATGCTTTCCTGCGAGAACAAGCGTGACACCAACGGAGACCTTGGAGGCATGTGGCAGCTCACTGAGTGGCGTGACACGGCAGACTCGCTTATAGCCACCAACGAAGATGGTTTCTACTACCACTTCCAGCTGCAACTCATGAAGATTCAGCACATGGGAGACGGAACTTACTATCTCGCGCGCTTCACCCACACGGCAGACAGCCTCATTGTGAACGAGATATACAACCGTCCCGACGAGGAAGTGGTTAGTCTCAGCGACATGAAAGCGTACGGCATTCCTGCCGACGGGCGCTTCCACGTCGACGCGCTAAGCGACAGCCACATGGTGTTGAGCGGCTCCGAGGGCACCCTCGTGTTCCGTAAATATTAGATTATGCTCTTGTACAAGGCGCTTACCGCGTAGAAGCAGTAGTAGTAGAAAGAGCGCAGAATGCCTATGTTCTCCACGTTGCGGTAGATGTTCCACTGCCAGCTTACTATCGACAGTTTGTTGGCTGTCACCGATTCCTTTCGCACCCTGTAAAGTGCCGCCACAGTCTGTGTGTTGCGCGCTATGTAGCCGCTTTTCAGCACAGAGAGCCAGAAGGCGTAGTCCTCATGGTGCACGTCGGTGAAATAGCTCTTCCCCACCTTGCGCACGTCGAATATGCCTGTCAGGTTGCCTATCACGTTGCCGTAAAGCAACTGTCTGTAACTTGTCTTTGCGGGGGCGGTGATTATTCGTGCCGAACGTTTGCCGCTTTCGCTTATCTTCTCGTAGTCGGAATACACCACCGCCGTTATATTGTCGTGGAAGAACAGCGGTATCTGTTGCGACAGCTTCTCCCTCAGCCACAAGTCATCACTGTCCAGAAAGGCTATGAAGTCGCCCTTGGCTCTTTGTATGCCGTAGTTGCGCGGGGCGTAAGGCATGCCTACGGGATTGTCGTTTATGAGCAGCCTTATGCGGCTGTCCTGCTGCGCGTAAGCTCTCACCACGTCGCAGGAGTGGTCAGTGCTGCCGTCGTCCACCACCAGCAGTTCCCAGTTCGAGTAGGTTTGCCCCATCACGGACTCAATGGCTTTGCCAACATACTTCTCCGAGTTATGCATTGGCATAACCACAGAGACTAAATGATGTCCGTGCTTCTTATTAACCATCCGCTTTTATTTATCTGAATAGATGTTTCCTCAATTGTCCGAAAGCCTTAAGCGAGCGTTTCAGATCCGACGGGTTTGCCAGTCCCACTCTCAGGCGGTGCATTATGTACGAGGGTCGCAGGTAGTAGCGGCGGCGCGCATAGTTGCAGAAGTCCACCATGTCTTGTGCGGAGAGGCCAGGCAGTGAGAGCACTGTGTTGTGCGTGCCGTCCTCCTGGCAATATTTCTCGTAGTCCAGCTCTATGTATCCGTGCTTGCGGTTCCACTCGTATGCCTCCGTGCCGGGGTAGGGTATCAGGGGGAAGAACTGTGCCGTGTCTGTGTCCAGTTTCAGCGCCAGTTCCAGGGTGTCCTGCATGGTCCGCCTTGTCTCGCCCTGGTTGCCCACCATGTAGCAGGCGTGTATCAGCAGTCCAGCCTTCTTGGCGTTCTCCACGTAAGAGCCGAACTGCTCCACCTTCGTTCCCTTCCTTATGTTGTCCAATATCTGCTGGTTGCCGCTTTCTATGCCTGGAATTATCAGTCTGCACCCCGCCTTCTTCATGGCCTGCATTGTCTCGAGGTCAAGGTCGACTCTGGCATTGCACAGCCAGCGCAGCCTCTTTTGCAAGCCTTTCTTCCTAAGCAGCTCGCATATCTCCAGCACGCGGCTCTTCTTGGCGGTGAACGTGTCGTCCTCTATAACCACTTCGTGCACTTCGGGGAAGTTATGGGCGATGTACTCGAACTCTGCCACCACGTTCTCCGCTGAGCGTGCCCGGAAGGCGTGCCCGTGCATTGTCTGCGGATAGACGCAGAAGTTGCAGCGGAAGGGGCAGCCTCTGCCTGTGAATATCTGTATGCTGGGATAGGTGGCGGCGGCGAAAAAGTAGTCCTTCGGCTCCAGCCTTTCCTTTATGAACTTGCTTGCGAATGGTATCTCGTCCAAGTTCTTTATCAGAGGCATGGCAGGTGTGCGCTGGGTGGTTCCGTCCTCTTTCCTCACGCACAGGCCTCTCACCTCGCTTGCCGGCCCTCCTGCCTCCAATGCGGTCGCCAGTTCCGCCACCGTCTCGTCGAACTCGCCTATCGCCACAGCGTCCAAGCTCTCCGACATCGAGAGTGTCTCCTCCGGCAAGGCTGAGGGATGTGTGCCCACCAGCAAGGTGAAACTCCCTGGCCACAACTCTTTCAGCCTCTCGGCGAAGTGTATGTCGCTCTTTATCGACGGTGTGCTTGTACCGAGAACGAACAGTCCCGTCCCTTTGGCGTTGGCTTTTATCTCGCTGAGTGCCTCCTCCTCGTTCAGGGGCTTGGCTGGAGCGTCGAGGAATGCGACCTCATGCCCGGCTTTTTCCGAGAGCACTGCCGCATATATCAGCCACAGGGGATAATACAGGGCACCGCTCTTTGCCACTGCCGGGCTGCGCGATTCTCTCGAGAACTTACCATATTCTGCCTTAAAGGGTGGATTTATTATATATATCTTCATTCGTTATCGCCTGCTTCCTACTGAATAATGTTCCTCTCCCATAACACGAAAAAACCGCCGTGCCCCTCCCCAGGACTTTCGCGTCGGTCTCGTTTCCGAGTGCAAAAGTAGTAAAAATAGCGCTCATATCTATACATTTGCATCATCTATTTTAGGTTAGTCCGCCTTTTTGCCTGCATATTATCAGCCTTTCGTGTCTTTCTATATGCCCTCCTTCCCCGTCTTGGCATAGTGCATCCGCTTTAGCGTGTCCATGCCGAAGAGGGATATTACCACCCGTTTGGCACGGTCGAACAGCCAGAAATACCAGTAGCACATCCGCGCCTGCAACTTGTTTCCGCCCTGGTTCAGCACCACGTGCTCTATGTCGTAGCGCTTTGCTGGTATGCCTGCCACCGACACACCGCCTAACCGGAACTCGCTGGCGTCCACTGGCACGTATTTCATCCTCGCTCCTCCCTGATAGCAGCGCGCCAGGAAGTCGTGGTCCATCATGTAACGGAACTTCAGGTCATAGCCTCCCCAGCGCTTGTAAGCCTCCCTTGTCACGAAGGTCCCCTGGTGGTCCACATTTACTTGCCATGGGAAGAGGGGAAACTTCATCGACGGAATGTCCCTGCCCGTGAAGCCTGTTTCCTTGTTTCTCACTATCACGTTGCAGCGGTATATGTCCCACTTCCCTTCCTCGTATTGGTCAGCCACCCTCGCCAGAGCGCCTGGCAGCAGTATGTCGTCACTGTTTATTATCACAACCAGGTCTCCCTTGCTGTGTGCCACGCCCTTGTTGAAGGCATCGCTAATGCCCTTGTCAGGCTCTGAGACGAAGTAGCCCAGCCTGTCCTTGTATTTGTCTATTATCGCTAATGTCCCGTCTGTCGACCATCCGTCTATCATCACGTAGTCCACTCTCTCGTAGTCCTGTTCCAGCACGCTAAGCATCGTCTCCTCCACAGTCTCGGCGCTGTTGAAGCAGATAGTAACTACAGAGATAAGCGGGCGGACTTTCATGGCCGGGCAGTTTTGTTAGTTGCCGTTGTGCCCGCCACTTGTGGTGACCGCTGTCTATTGACACAGGTTCGCATACAGCCGTTTTTAATATAACGTCTCCTCTCCCTCCTTTATTGTGTGGTGTAGGGTAAATAATAGTGTTTTTATGAACAAAGATTCTTCTTGTTTCATGGCGAGGGGAATGCCAGCCAGTATCTTGCCATTCTCGCCATAAAGGTGTAATTTGTAAAAGAGTCCAAAATCCATTCCATCGCGTGCTTATATAGTGGATTTTGGACTCTTGACAAAACGATTAAGTTGTTCTGCTCTCTACCGCACTGTGATCAATGCACTGACCAGCCTTTGTTCGTGCGATAACGCGGCTTAGTTCGTGCTATGACTGTGCCTCGCTCGTGCGGTGACTACAAAAGCGGGTGTGGCGCTCTTCCTTCGGAATGCCTGCGCCACTCCCTTTCTCGCTAAACCATAAAAAAGCAGTAGTAACCGAGGTGTGTCAAAATGGTATTCACCATGAAAACACAAGCAGTCCGAGTGGCGGAGCCACTCCACATGGTTAGCCGAGGGCCTTTATGGCCCTCGGATGAGGCATGCAGTGCTTATGAGTGCCAGAGGTACTCAAGATATTAAGCTTGTGTATGTTAGCATGTATGTTGAGTACCTCCAGCACTCTATCGTGGCACACCACGATACCGTGGGTCCAAGGACCCACGGCTACCCTTATTGAGTGGCTCCGCCACTCGGACCGCTTGCGAACGGCAAAGCCCTCATCGAAGATAAACTCTAAGAATTCCATTTTGACACACCTCGTAGTGTGTTAACTCTTAATACTCCTCCTCGTCGAAGAAGAAATCGTCACGGGTGGGGTAGTCGGGCCAAATGTCCTCGATGGTCTCATAGACCTCACCCTCATCCTCGAGTTCGTTAAGATTCTCAATCACTTCCAGGGGAGCACCACTGCGGTTGGCGTAGTCGATGAGTTCTTCCTTGGTAGCCGGCCAGGGGGCATCCTCCAGTTTTGAAGCCAATTCCAATGTCCAATACATAACTTTCTCTCCTTTCTTGTAATATGTCACTGTCCCCCAAGCGGGCAGGGCACAAATCACCCTTACCCAGAGTGGGGCTGCAAAGTTACATCATTATTGGCATATCAGGAACGTTTTTTCCATATTTTTTCTTCTACGCCTTGCAAAATGTTCTGCTTCTTGGCAAGTATGAAAAAGTAATCGCTCAGTCGGTTGACGTATTGCAACAGCTCCGGCTCAAGGCTCTCCCAGCCTTCCATGGCATAAACGCGGCGTTCGAGACGGCGGCATACGGTGCGGCAGACGTGGGCGAGGGAAGCTGCCTGGCAGCCTCCAGGAAGAACGAAACCACGCCACCCGCCAGCTACCTGGTCAGCCTCGTCAATGGCATGCTCCATATCCGCCACTGCCTGCTCGTCCACTGAGCAGCGCCAGGGAATCTCCTCGGCATCTGTGGCGAGGCGTGAGCCAAGTGAAAAGAGGTGGTTCTGCACTTGCAGCAGGAAGTTACGGTCAGCCTCCTCTGTGAGATTCGACATTAGCAGACCTATGAAGCTGTTGAGCTCGTCGAGTGTGCCGTAAGCCTCGAGACGGGCGTTGGTCTTAGGCACTCGCTGCCCGCTGGCGAGGCTGGTGGTGCCTGTGTCCCCAGTGCGTGTGTAGACATTGCTCTTGCGAGGGCTGTTCTGCCTCGCCCGTGTTATGTTGGAATCTTCATTCATATATTACCAGTTGACGATGTAATCCTGACGCTGCAGGCGGCGGTCGAACACGGCTATGCCCACGTCGTAGAGGTCGAAGGTGACCTTGTGCTGTCCGTCGTGGAGAAGTTGTTGCCAGAGGCGGCGGTTCTTGCGCAAGCGGTCAACCACCAGTACGCTGCCCTCGCCCACGTCTGATGGCAGGGGCGTGCGTGAGTCACGGATGTAAACCAGTAGCTTCGCTGAGGGTTGCACCGTTTCCCCGCCGCTGTGCGAGGGTGCTGAGGTGAACTTGGCATGACGGCAACCCTGACGCAGATAGTTATATTCCCTCTCTGGCACCTCGGGAGCGAAGATTCGCTCTGGCTGCCATCGGTTGGCAAGGCGGAAGAGCAAGCGGTCCACCGCACGGCGGCGATGGGTGAGCAGCCGCGACCAGCGGGGGAATTGCTTGTCGAGCTGGGCATAGTCATAGTAGCGCCCGGGTGAATAGATAACTTGTGTGATGAGGTCGTAAGCGAAAGGAGAGTGAACGCCGTAGCCCCTGCGGTGGCGTATGCGCCGCAGCCAGACAAGGGGATTACGCACCCCCAAGGCTCTGATGTTTTTCTTGGCTCTCTCTCTCATGTTTGTGAAGGAAATGTATTACTTCCTTATCTTATAGCCAGCCATGCCGTAGTAGAGAATGTAGAGAAAGCAAGGCACGCAAACCCAGTAGCTGGTCTGGAAGTCTGTGAGGTCTTCCACCCAGCCCCTTACCAGCGGCATGAGGGCTCCACCGGCAATGGCCATGGTGAGCAGCGAGGAGCCCGACTTTGTGAAGCGTCCGAGGTCAGCCATTGCCATGGGCCAGAGGGCGGGCCACATGAGCGAGCAACCCAACGCCATAAGGAAAATGCAGTAGACCGACCAGACGGGGCTGGGAATCACAGCCACCAGCACAGAACCCACCACCGCTATAACCGCGCAGCAGCGCATGGCGGTAACCTGGCTGAGGAAACGCGGGATGCACAGCGCTCCAACGACATAGCCGCAAACCATGCCGACTGACGGCACGTAGCCCCAGTTGTCGCCAGCGATGCCAAGGGATGAGGCATAACCTGCCGCCGTGGCGAGGGAGATAGTCTCCACGCCCACGTAGAAGAAAAGCGCCAGCACACCTAACATAAGGTGGGGAAACTGGAGTATGGATGTCTTGCCCTCGGCGTAGAGGCAGGGGGCGGAGGAGGTGTCGCTCTCGTCCTCTCCTGCGGCTTTCACCTCGGGCATAGGGGCGAGCAGGGCTATTATGCAAAGCACCACGAACACTCCTATTATAATACGGAAAGGCAGAAAAAGGTCTGCCATCTCTATCTCTCCCACGCCCTTGCCTATGACAAGGGTGATGAAGAGCGTGGTGGTGGGCCAAGCCAGTTTGTTGCAGATGCCGCAGATGGAGATGCGCTGGGCGGCACTCTCAAGCGGACCGAGTATGGTGATATAGGGATTTACGGAGGCTTGCAGCACGGCGTTGGCGGCTCCACTCACAAAGCTGGCTATGAGAAACCAGGGGAGACTCTCCTCACGTGCCGCCACTATGAACAGGCAGAACGCCACGGCGAAGAGGAAGAAGGAGAGTGCCATGGTGCGCTTGTAGCCAACGGCGCGGATGCACAGCGTGGCTGGATAGCCGAAGATGATGAAGGGAATGAACGTGGCGGCAAGCAGCAGGTTGGCGTCGAGAGCCGACATTTGCATTCTGCCCTGCAAAACGGGCATGAGGAACGAGTTAATTCCCAAGGCAAAGCCTATGGAAAAGAAGAACAGTGCCACTATCGCCATAGGCAATATGTATCTCCGCTGGTTGTGCATAGCGCTCATACTATATAATATATTGTTATGTATCTCCCACAAAGATATTGCAATTTGTCAGAACAGCCAAAAGAAACCAATGTTTTTTCTGCTTTAGAGGTGTGGAACGGTCGGGCCCTCGGCGAAGCTAATAGTCATCTTTGGCGCGCAGCTAATGGAGTAGTGGTGGAAGTGTCGTAAAATAGTGCTTTTGCGCTTATTCTGGCGTGTACGAACTTATCTCTTTGCCGTAAAAACAGGAAAAAGACTAAGTTTTTGAAAAAAAGATGGACTTTTGTTTGTTAATTCCGATTAAGTATCTTAACTTTGGCTAAACAATTAGCTATGTGACAGGGCAGGAATGGGGATATGACAGCACGGACAGGCATAAACCATCAGAACAGCAAGTCCGCCCCCGACGGAGCCCCAAGCATGTAAGTATTGTCATTCTTTTATTAACTCTTTTAATCACTATCAAGAAAGGAAAATGGGCATGAAGAACATCACATCTATTCTTTTCATTTCGCTCCTTGCCATGGCGCTGCCTGCATCGGCGCAACTCGATGAGTTGAGCAATAGCACCATCACCATCAGCAATGTGGAAGCGGAAAGTATTCAACCAGACACGCAGTGGTATCTCGTGTATCAAAGCAGAGGTGTCGGTGGCTATTTCTGGGACACTGGCTTCGACCTCAACACTGGGTCGGGCACTGGTGACATTTATCTGTCGTACGGCACTGACGTAGTTTACGACGGCATGCTTGCCAAGAACGCATGCATGTATCTGGTACGTTTCGTGACTCCTACCGAAGACCAGAAGACTGGCGACGGCTCTCACGACGAGTATTTCTTGCAGTTCGGCACGGGCAACTACGTGTGGACACCTACAGACTGGTCCGAGACTCTGACAACTGTCGAGAGCATCTACGACGCCAAGCCGCTTTATGTCTACTGGATACTGGATACGCCAGGTCATCTGGGAATGAACACGGCTGACGAGTACGATCTGATCATAGACAACAACGGCGGGGGCAGCACCGTGGTTACCTACGGTACGGGTGACATCGTTGATAAACTCGACGGCAACAACGACTTCAAACTCTATGAAGTGACCCTCACCGAGCTCTCCGACGAAAGGGAACTGGCGTTGCTGGAGTGCGCGCAGGTCTACAAGGAGTATGTGAATTTGACGTTCAACACAGAGGGCAGCTTTGACTACTACGACGCTGCGGCTGTGGCAGCCTTCGAGGCAGCCGTGGAGGCGGCGGCAGTCATCGACAGCGATAATGCCGACGAGCTCACGGTGGACGACATTAACCAGCTGAAGCAGAACATGATTGACGCATACGAGGCAGTGCTGGCAAGCTACGTTTCGCGTCTGGCTACTATAGACGACGGCTACTACTTCTTCGTCAGCGACATGTCGTTCTACGAGCAGACGACCACCGAGGACAGTGAAGACCCCGAGACGGGCGACATCATCCCTGGCGAGACGGTCACTACCTATTACACCAAGGCCATGTACAGCGACAAGGAGAGCGACGGCACCATCTACGCCAAGTGGATGACATTCGAGGAAACCGCTCCCTTCCTGTGGAAAATTGAAGGCAACGGAGATCTCACATACAACGTGGTGAATGCTGTCACTGGAGCCACGTTCGACAATGTGAGCACCAGCACAAACGTGACCATGACCGTCGGCGGGGAGAACACAATGGCTTTCGACCAGGTGCTCGACGACAATAATGATGTGCACCTCGCCATAAGGGTGAGCACACAGGCGGAGGACAACTACTACTATCTGCACTGCGGAGGACACGCCAGCGGAGTGGGCAAGAGCGGCAACATTGTGGGATGGAGCAATGACGCTGACGCCAGCCATTGGTTGCTGCAACTGGTGAGCGATGAGGAGGCAGCCGAGATTATAGACGCTTACGGCTCGTCTGCCGAGAAGCGCTACCAGGACGCTCTGGAAATGATATCCGACGCCCAGGAGAAGATGGAGATTGCCGAGGATATGCAATTGGGCGACGGGCTCATCACCAGTGTGGACCAGCTCTCGTCGCCATACACCGAGACCTCCGAGGGCAGTCTGGACGCGATGATAGACGGCGATGCCAGCACGTATTGGCACTCTGACTGGTCGGACGGTTCCGTGGAAGGCGGCACCCACTACTTCCAGGTAGAGCTGCCGCAGGTTGAGGAGAGCGAACTCGTGTTCACCTTTACGCGTCGCGCGGTAAACAACGACCACATCACGGAGTGGGGCGTTTACGGAGCTTCCAGCTCAGATGCCGACAAGGACCAGTGCACCCTGCTCGCCACCGTGTCTACCCCATACAGCTCGAACACCGAGACCCTCATGTCCGACCCGTTCGACACACAGGGCTTCACGCTGCTGCGCTTCTACTGCGAGGACACTACGGGAGCCGGTGACGGCACACGCGGATACTTCCACTTGGCTGAGTTCCAGCTCTACGAGGCGCCACAAGAGAACCCCACCAGCCAGAAGGTAGCCATGGGCAGCATATACACCGACTTGGAGGCTGCCATAGCAGACGCGCAGGATGAGGGCGAAGATATCACGGAGGAGACCTTCAACGCCTTGCAGGCGGCTTACGACGCCTTCATAGCAGCCTTCGTTGACCCCGCTGACCTGCGTGCGGCCATAGAGGAGGCAAACGCCACGGCAGCGGCAATAGTGATAGGTACCGACCCGGGCGAATGGAGCGACACCAGCGTTACAAGCACGCTCACCAGCACCATCGACGAGGCTACCGCTTACGACGCGGCTGGCGTGTACACCCAGGCGCAAAGCGACACCTACGTGGAGACATTAGGGAGCCTGACAGAGAGCGTTTACGCTTCAGCTAACCAGATAGAGACAGGCAAGTGGTACGAGATTCACTATGCTACGGAGGACGCTTACGACGAATACGGCTGGAGCAAGACACCAGGCAGCGCAGCCGGCTCACACCCCGCCCTCTTCGGCAAATATATCTGCGTCTCCGCTCTGGAGTATGAGGATGAGATGTACTACACCGAGGGTTACACCGAGAGCGACCTCGACGAGGTTTGCGTTGGTCATTCCCTCTACCTGACCGACAAGCCCGACATCTGGTTCGAGGATTGCGCTAAGTTCCGCTTCATCAACGTTGCCGACACGGCTTACATGATGCAGAACAAGGCCACTGGTCTCTTCCTGCGTGCCGCTGGCGCAAGCGGCGAGGTAACTCTGAGCCCGCATCCCACACTGTTCAACGTTACTGCCCTTGGTTACGGTGAGAACCTTATCTCCGCCACTGCAATAGACGGTGAGGATAACGCCAACCTGCACGCCCAGCTGTCATACAACGTGCTGGTTACCTGGGCAACCTCAGAGGTAGGCACCAACAGCGGCTTCTACATCGAGGACATAGGCGAGGCTGTGGCTGACGACTACGACGGCACAGAGTTCAACATGGAAATAGAGCTTGGCTCGGTTAACGCCTTCTGCTTCCCCGTTGAGATTACCGCCAACGAAGGCACCATGTACGGTGTGCAGAGCGTTGAGGGCACTACCATCACCCTGAGCCCGATAGAAGACAACGTTGCCGAGGGCGGACATCCGTTCATCTTCATCAGCGGCAGCACAGACCAGTACGACTCTTCAGCAGATGCTGAGGTGCTCACCTTCACTCACGGCTATGACATCGAGCGCGAGCCTATGACAGTGGGCGAGCTCGTGGGCAGCTACTACGGTGAGACCATAGGCGCTGGCAAGGCACTGGCAAGCGGCAACGGCTTCGAGGTGACCAAGCAGTCTTCCTCATACGTTGACGATAACAGCGCTTACATAAGCACCGAATTCGACCTTGAGGACACTCTCACACTCGTGATTTCGGACGAGTCGTTCGACAGCATAGAGGAGACAGTGGCTACCGTTAGCCAGGATGGAAACATCTACAGCATAGACGGCAAGCTCCTTGGCAAAGGCAATCTGGGCACTGTAAAGTCTCTTGGACGTGGTATCTATATTGTAAATGGAGTGAAAGTGGTTGTGAAATGACCTGACGGCAACAGCCATTCTATAACCCAAGTGAAAGGAGCGCCCCCCATCGCCAAAGGAGGGCGCTCTTTTTGTGCCATTATGTTAAACTTGCCATCGAGTCTACTAAGAAACAGTAAAAAGTGGCGTTTTGCAAGCCGTATCTGAAAAAAGAGAGGCTTTTCTTTGTTCATTCCGATTAACTATCTTATCTTTGGCTAAGTGATAAGTAGTGGCAGAGGGCTGACACGAAGGGCTGACAGCACCTGTAAGCCTGAACAATCTGGACAGCGGGCGCGCTGCCAGTTAAGCCCAAGGCAAAGGCATATTGTCATACTTTTATTAACTCTTTATTATTAACTCTTTTATTAACTCTTTATTATTAAACCAAGAAAGGAAACGAACATGAAAAAAATCTCATCTTTTCTCACGTTGCTTCTCCTTGTGCTTGCTTTGCCCGTCTCGGCTCAACTCGATGAGCTGAAGCGTAGCACTATCACTATTGCAGGCCAGGGGACGGAAAGTATCCAACCAGACACGCAGTGGTACCTCGTGTATAACAAGCGTGGCAGCGGCGGCTATTTCTGGGACAAGTCGTTCGACATCAACACGGGCTCGGGCAAGGGCTACGTTTATATGTCAAACGGCACCAACGTTGTCAACGACGGCATGCTTGCCAAGTACGCCGCGGTGTATCTGGTGCGCTTCGTCACCCCGACCGATGACCAGAAGGTTGGTGACGGCTCACACGACGAGTATTACATGCAGTTCGGCACAGGCCAGTATGTGCGCACGCCCGAGGTGTCTAACCAGAGCGACGGATCGTCGTGCCTGTCGACCGTGGAGACCATTTACGACGCGAAGACACTCTACGTCTACTGGATAAACAACGAGGCGGGACACTGCGGCTTCAACACGGCCGACAGCCATAACTTCCGCATCGACAACAACGGCTCGGGCGGCACCGTGGTGACCTACGGCTCGGGCGACATAGAGACCTCTGGCGGAAACAATGATTTCACCCTCTATCCCGTGACGCTCACCCCGCTCTCCAGCGACCGTGATGTGGCGCTGCTGGAGTGCATGCAGGTGTTCCAGCAGTATGTGGGCTACGTCGGCTCGTTCAAGACCACGGGCGAGTTTGACTACTACGACGCTGAGGCAGTGGCTGCCTTCGAGGCTGCCATTGAGGCTGCCACCGCGGTTGACGGTGACAATGCCGACCAGCTCACCGAGGAGGATATAAACCAGCTCAAGCAGGGCATCCTCGACACCTACCAGGCAGTGCTGGATAGCTATGTGTCACGCAAGGCGGAAATAGCCGACGGTTACTACTTCTTCAACAGCGACATGCAGTTCTACGAGCAGACGACCACCGAGGACCAGGAAGACCCCGAGACAGGCGACATAATCCCTGGCGAGACCACAACCACCTACTACACCAAGGGCATGTACAGCGAGAAGATGAGCGACGGCTCCATCTACGCGCGCTGGATGACTGCCGACGGCACAGCTCCCTTCCTCTGGCACGTGACTGGCAACGGAGACCTTACATACAACGTGGTGAATGCTGTCACTGGAGCCACGTTCGACAAGGTGAGCACCAGCGCAAACGTGACCATGACCGTCGGCGGGGAGAACACGATGGCTTTCGACCAGGTGCAGCGCGAAGACGGCACTGTGCACCTCGCTATAAGGGTGAGCACACAGGCTGAGGATGGCAGCTACTATATGCACTGTGGCGGACACAGCGGCGGAGCAGGCAAGAAAGGCTACATCGTGGGCTGGAACAACGGTGCCGAAGCCAGCCAGTGGTCGCTGGAGCCCGTGAGCGACGAGGCGGCGGCAGAGATTATGGACGCTTATGCCTCTTCAGCCGACAAGCGTTACCAGGACGCCCTCACACTCATTGCCGACTCTAAGGAGAAGATGACTATCGCTGAGGACATTCTCGTGGGCACCACCGGGCTCATCGCCAGCGTCGACCAGCTCTCGTCGCCATACACTGAAGAGTCCGAGGGCAGCCTCGAAGAGATGATAGACGGCAACGCCAGCACATACTGGCACTCCGCCTGGTCAGGCGGCTCGGTGGAAGGCGGCACACACTACTTCCAGGTTGAACTGCCGCAAGTTGAGGAGAGTGACCTCGTGTTCACTTTCACTCGCCGTAACGTCAACAACGACCACATCACCGTCTGGGGCGTTTATGGAGCTCCCGGCGCCACCGCCGAGAGGGACGAGTGCACACTGCTCGACAGCATATCCACTCCCTTCGCCTCCAGCACCGAGACTATTACTTCAGTACCGTTCGACACACAGGGCTTCACGCTGCTGCGCTTCTACTGCGACGACACTTACATGCTCTCTGGCGGTGCCACGCGCGGATACTTCCACTTGGCTGAGTTCCAGCTCTACGAGGCTAAGGTGAACCCCACCAGCCAGATGGTTTCTATGGGCAACGTCTACACCAATCTGGAGACTGCCGTGCTTCAGGCACAGACCGAGGGCGCTGACATAACCGAGGTCACCTTCAACACCCTGCAAGCGGCTTACGACGCTTTCATGGCAGTCTATGTCGACCCGACAGAACTGCGCAACACCATAGCCGATGCAAACGCTACTGTAGCCGCCGTCGTTGTGGGCAAGAACCCCGGTCAATGGACTGATGGCGGTGTGACAAGCGCGCTCTCCACCACTATTGATGAGGCTACCGCTTACAATGCGGCAGGTGTATATACCCAGACACAGAGCGCTGACTACGTGGAGGCACTGCAAAGCCAGATTGCTACTGTCTACGCTTCCGCCAACACTATCGAGACGGGCAAGTGGTACGAGATTCGCTACGGAACAGAGGACGAGTACATCAACAACGGCTGGAACACCACACCTGGCACAGCCGCAGGCTCCAACCCCGCCCTCTTCGGCAAATACGTCTGCGTCTCTTCCCTCGGCGATGAGAATGATATGTACTTCACCGAAGGCTACACTGAGAGTGACCTCGGCGAGGTTTGCGTGGGCAACAATCTCTACTTCACCGACAAACTCGACATTTGGTTTGAGGATTTCGCCAAGTTCCGTTTCATCAACGTTGGCGACACTGCCTACATCGTGCAGAACAAGGCCACTGGTCTCTTCCTTCGTGCGGCAGGGGCAAGCGGCGCTGTGACCATCAGCCCGCACCCCACTCTCTTCCGCGTCTCTCCCCTTGGCTACGGCGAAAGCCTCTTCTCAGCCACTGCCATCGACGGCTCCGACAATGCCCACCTCCATGCCCAGCTCTCTATGAACGTGCTGGTCACTTGGTCCACATCCGAGGTCGGCACCAACAGCGGACTCTTCATCGAGGACGTTAACGACGCTGTGGCAGATGACTACGACGGTACAGAGTTCAATATGGCTATAAAGCTGGGCTCGGTTAACGCTTTCTGCTTCCCCGTGGAGGTCACTGCCCACGAGGGCACCATGTATGGCGTACAGAGCGTTGAGGGCACAACCATCACTCTCAGCCCGATAGAAGGCAATGTGGTGGAGGGCGGACATCCGTTCATCTTCATCAGCGGCACACCAGACCAGTACGACTCCTCGGCTGAGGCTGAGGCGCTCACCTTCTCCCACGGCTACGACATTGTGCCAGAGCCGATGACCGTAGGCGAGCTCGTGGGTAACTACTTTGGCGAGACCGTAGGGTCTGGCAAGGCACTGGCGAGCGGAGGCGGCTTCCAGGTCACCAAGCAGTCCACCTCGTCTGTGGGCGAGAACAGTGCTTACATAAGCACGGACTTTGACATTGAGGACACTCTCACCCTCGTGCTGTCCGACGAGACGTTCGACAGCATAGAGGAGACCGTGGCGGCTGTCGCCCAGGATGGCAACATCTACAGTATAGACGGCAAGTTCCTTGGCAAGGGCAACTTGAACACGGTGAAGTCTCTTGGACGTGGCATCTATATTGTAAATGGAGTGAAGGTGCTGGTTAACGAATGACCCAACCTCTACAGCCCCAGCGCGGGCTGAACAGTGGTAGCCGCTTGCCTTTAGGCTGGCGGTAAGCCCCTCACCCCTCTTAATTTAACCATGGCAGCCCTCCCTCATTTGGGGAGGGTTGCTTCTTTCCGCCAGCCCAAGGGCAAACGGTTAACACTGTTGAGGGTGTGTCAAAATGGAATCTACAAGCAGTCCGAGTGGCGGAGCCACTCCACAAGGATAGCCGGGTGCCTTTACGGCCCTCGGATGAGGCGCGCAGTGCCGATGAGTGCCAGAGGTACTCAAGATATTGAGCTCGTGTTTGTTAGCAGATATGTCGAGTGTCTGCGACACTCAAATAAACTTTGTTTATGGTGGCTTTGCCACCTCCGGCACTCACTCCCTACTCGTTCCTTTACCGTGGGTCGTGAAGACCCACGGCTACCCATGTGGAGCGCGGACCGCTGGCGAACGGCAAAGCCCTCATCGAAGATAAACTCTATGAATCTCATTTTGATACCCCCTCTGTAGAGGTTGGGTCATTCCTTTTTTTGTCTCTCCACTTCGCTTGCCGCATTATCTGACGGGCTTTAGCCATGGGTTGAAGATAGCCCAGAGTGGGGTGAAGAGCCTCTCCAACGGGCCCACGAGCAGGGCGGAAATTACGGTTCCCTCGCGGATGCCGCTGATGGTGTGCAGCAGCAGGAGGGAGAGCAAGAGGGCGATGACGACCAGCGTGGAGTCGAAGCACAGCTTCACGTTGCCAAACGCGAGGCCGAAGCGCTTGCTTATTACGCTTACCAGATATTCGCCGGGATTCATGGTCACATCCGCCTTCACGGCCCACCCAATGCCTGAAGACAAGATGGCGCAGCCAACGACCAGGCTGACAAGCATCTGAGAGTAGGTCAGCGGGGCGTAAGAGCGCAAGAGAAACATGCTAAGGTCTATGGAGAGGCTGAACACCACCACCACGGGAATCTGCCACAGCAGCTCCACGCGCTTCCTGCCTATCTCGCGCCTGCCCATGAGCGCCATCTCCAAGAGAAGGAACACCATGTTGAGCAGGAAGGTGAAGCCGCCGAAAGAGAGCCGTGTGGAGAGGCTCATCACATAAGGCACACTCGATATGGGCGACGTGCCTAAAGCCGCCTTGGTGATGAACACTATTCCGAACGCGTTCACAAAAAGAGAAGCAAACAACAACACGTACCTCCTGAAAACCCTGTCCCTCATGCGATATTCTCTTTTTACCGGGCGCAAATATAGTGAAAATCCAGCCAGAGTGACCACATGCCACGCCAATTTATCAGCTTCGCTAATACCTCTATAG
>JAJPYT010000159.1 GCA_021204845.1 Prevotellaceae bacterium
AGGAGAGAAGGCTTTCTATGGTTGCAGCAGCCTTAAGGAGGTGACAATCCCAGAAAGCGTGACAAGCATTAAAAGCTATACATTCTCTGGTTGCAGCAGCCTTACGCAGGTGACAATCCCAGAAAGCGTGACAAGCATAGAAAACTATGCATTCTCTAGTTGCAGCAGCCTTAAGGAGATAACGATTCCCGAATCGGTGACAAGCATAGGAAATTATGCATTCGAAAATTGCACTGGACTTGTAAAGGCTACGATTAACGGCTCTACCACAGGAGACTACACTTTTAGCGGTTGTAACACCCTTAAATCGGTGACAATGGGCAACTCTGTGAAAAACATAGGTAATTCTACTTTTGACAGTTGTGAAGGCTTAGAGTCTGTTGTTATAGGCAGTTCTGTAAAAGAAATAGGTGATTACGCCTTTTGGTTCTGTACATGTCTCTCTGACGTTACCTCCCTTAACCCAGAGCCCCCGACCTGCGCCTCAAACTCATTCAGCTACGTTGACACGAGCACATGCACCCTCACAGTGCCAGCAGGCTCAATGCAGGCATACGCTTCTGCCTCAGTATGGAAAGATTTCTCAAATATCGAGGAATGTAATTTTGACGATGATGGCAACAAAACGGCTGCCGAATATTGCGGGACACCTGGCATAAGCTACGAGAACAAACATATCTTGTTCAGTTGCGAGACTGAGGGAGCGACTTATCACTATACGATATCTTGCGAAGACAATTGCGCAGAGACGGAAACAACCGAGGGCAGTGTGGAACTCTCAGCGACATACAACATCAGCGTCTATGCCACGGCTGCGGGTTACCAACAAAGCGAGACAGCCACTGCCAAGCTCTACTTCTTCGCCTCGGATGAGGAGGGTGAGGTGGACGGTATAAGCGTCCCAGCAGAGACGATAGGAGTTGTGGTGACCACTGACGGGAACAGCATTTCAGTGAGTGGACTTGAGGATGGCGAACAAGTAGAGGCGTACAGCCTTAGCGGCGTAAAGCTCGGTTCCAGCACATCAAGATATGGCTCGGCTACTATCAGCACAGGCAACGCTACTGGCGTGGTAATACTCCGCATGGGTAGCCAGGCGATAAAGGTAAAACTCTGATATATAATGATGAAGAGAAAACAGTAAACCGCACGAAGAGAGAGGGTGACGAATATGCCAGCGAGGCATAAGCGCCATCCTCTTTTGGGGATTGAGCCACTCGGATTACCAATGGGGGTATGAGTGGCAGGGATGCCTTAGTGTACCTCTGGCACTCGGACTGCTTGCGCTTTCACGCCTTCCCAGTGGCCAGCGGCGGTGACGCTGACAACAAAAAAAGGATGGCACGCCAACAGTGGCGCACCATCCTTTCTCTTATGTGTTTTTGTTATCTAACGCTTAACTTCTTCTTTTCGTTACCTCACCGAGTTTATGTTAGGGATAAGACCACTCGGCGTGTGAGTGTACGCCTTAGCTGCGCGACTATAATACCAATTTACAGCTTTCTTCAGTGATTTATAACTCTTGTTCATAGCTTTCATTTTTAAATTTGTTTTACTTTTTGCCCTCTTAGACCAGCGCCTTCGCGTAGTTGGCGCAACGCACGGAGGGACTTTACCTGATTAATTAACCTCGTCCGCATGTTCTTCAGAATGTTGGACTCTTAGTTTTTAGTTCTCATCGGGAGCTTTCTTCACACGCTTGGTGGGCTTCACGTCCATGTGGCGCCCCACTGTAAGCGTGGGTTCCTGCGGGCTCACGATGGTGATGCAAACGTTTTCCACTGGCTTGTCGGCTCCGTCTATGCTGCGAATCTTCAGCACTCCGTCCTGCACGTTATAACGGATAGCGGAAACCGCCATACTGTCTGTTGCCTGAATATCCACGCCATACGTCTCTCCATATACGAAACGCACGCATGCGGGTACGTCCACATTAACTCCCTCGAAAGGTTTTACTTCGGTGTTTCCTGCCTTGGCGGTAAGTGCCAGTATTGTGGCGCTTACCAAAATCATCAACTTTTTCATCTCTTACAATCTTTTTACCTTATATATTATTCTTTACTTTCAGCCCCGCTCTTGGGGCTTTCCTTCTGATGACGATGCAAAGTTAGTGCCGTTTGCGCTTCCGTGCAAGGGGGAAATGCCTTTCCTGCTTCCAAAGAGCCGTTTTATTGACATGGGTCAAAAACTCGTTGCCAGACTGTAACATCTGGCACACGAGCCTGCCAAAATGACAGAAAAGAGGGGAAAGAAGTATTCAATCTGGGTGGGCACAGGTTATGAAACACCGTAATTTATAGATAAATAGTGCCGCTTACAAACCCTTGGCCACACCAAGGAAACAGTAAGCAGCACTATTGCTATCTTCCGTTAGGAAGAGACAAACAAATCTATTCTACTCGAAACCGTTAGGATTGTTCTTCTGCCAATTCCAACTGTCACGGCACATCTCCTCTATGCCGTACTGCGCTTCCCAGCCTAATTCGCGCTTTGCCTTCGACGGGTCGCAATAGCAGGTAGCTATATCGCCAGCGCGACGGGGCTTTATTGAATAGGGAACAGGCACGCCATTAGCCTTCTGGAAGGCGTTCACCACATCCAGCACGCTATATCCGTGACCCGTGCCAATGTTATAGATTGCTATGCCTTGCTTGCGCTCTATGGCTTGCAGGGCTGCCACATGGGCTTTCGCAAGGTCAACCACGTGAATGTAGTCGCGCACGCCTGTTCCGTCGTGAGTGTCATAGTCGTTGCCGAACACGCCTAATTCCTTGCGCTTGCCAATGGCTACCTGCGTTATGTAAGGCATCAGGTTGTTGGGTATGCCGTTGGGATTCTCCCCTATCGTGCCGCTGGGATGCGCCCCTATGGGATTGAAGTAGCGCAAAAGGACCACATTCCATTCCTTGTCGGCGCGCTGCACGTCCATCATCACCTCTTCCAGCATAGACTTGGTCTGCCCGTATGGATTGGTGCAACGCCCCTTCGGGCACTCCTCCGTGATAGGAATTATGGCAGGGTCGCCATAGACTGTCGCGCTTGAGCTGAAGATTATATTCTTGCAACCGTTCTTCCTCATAACGTCCAGCAGCACGAAAGTGCCATTCATATTATTCTCGTAGTACTCCAAAGGCTTCTCAACGCTCTCGCCCACTGCCTTCAGTCCTGCGAAATGGATGCAAGCGTCTATCTTATGCTCGGCAAACACCCGTTCCATTGCCTGGCGGTCACGCACGTCCGCCTGATAGAAGGGCACCTCATGCCCTATTATCTTCTCTACCCTCTTCAGCGCTATCGGGCTGCTGTTATAGAGATTGTCCACTACCACAGCCTCGTGCCCTGCCTGTGAAAGTTCTATCAGCGTGTGGCTTCCTATGAAACCCGCACCGCCAGTAAGTAAAATCTTCATATCGATTTGTTTTTTATGAATTAGTTTCGTCTTACTTTTCTCTTCGCAAATATACTAAACTTCCTCCATTTTAGCATCATCAACGCTTCGTTTTTTTCTTTTCGACGTGGAAGAGCGCCTGCGCTTGCGCCCCGTCCCGCCACTGGAAAGCACGCCAGAGACCACCTCGTTGGCGTGGTCAAGCACCG
>JAJPYT010000157.1 GCA_021204845.1 Prevotellaceae bacterium
CTCATATTGGGTCACTTCTTTTGTCTCTTCGTCTTTTATCAGCTCCTTTGTGCGCAGCAAGTCAGTCACGCGGTTTGTTTGGTCTGTATCGTTGGCATCGTTTACAAGGTGCAGCGTGCTTACGTAGTCACTATTCCACGTGTAGTCGTGGTCGTAATCGTCTTGCGTGTAGATGCCTGTTGGGGCGCAGTAGCCTATGTCGTTGTAATGGTAGAGCTTCACTTCCACGAACTTCGCTGCTTCAGATTCAAGTACCACCTCCACCTTTGCCATGGCACGCAGCAGGGTGACGGGGTCGTCGGTGAGCAGCGTGGTCTTGTTGTTCTTGAACGTGTAGCCTTTGTACTCGTGTACACCGTAGAAGGGTATGAGGTTGCCGGGGCTTGGCTCGAAATCGGTCATGCGGTTGTATTTCGACCAAGTGGCAGTGCAGATGTCGTCGATGGTTGTATTTTCATCGAAGTCTTCATCTTCGTAGCTTCCCCAGTTGGCGAGCATCACCACCTTGAAATCGTCTTGGTTGGCGACCAACCCTGCCGGCACTTCGCCCAACACGTTGTAGGTGGTGTAGCCGTTTCCCTCCACGGCCACGAACCCTTTAGGTTCGAAGGTGGCAATGTACTTGTTGTCGGCGGTAAAGAAATAGATGCGGTAGTCTCCGCCCGCCATGTCGATGTAGCTTTCGTAGGTGTCGCCGCTGTCATAGCCGTCCACGTCGGTTGCCCGTGTCTGTATGCTCAATCCTATGTTGACGGCTCCGTCCTTGATGCCGCTGTCGCCGCCGCCCATGGGGTCCGTTCCGTCCTCGCCACAGGAGACACACAGCAGGGGGAGCAGTGCCGCGAGTGTTGCCACCCGTGCCGCCCCGATGGTTTGCCGTATGGTTCTTTTCATCATGTTATATGCTTCCATTCGTTATAGCCCGGTGTTCTGCAGCACCACCTTCCACGAGTTGATGTAGATGTAGGAGTCTATCCAGCGGTAGCCCTCGTCGAGGAAGAACGTCATGTTCCACTCGTCCTGCCGGTCGAGGTACTCTTGGTCGTCCATATCGGCGTTGTAGAAGCCCTTAACGAGCAAGGCGTAGTCTATGAGGGGTATGGAGAAGACTGTCTCTTCGGTCTCGTTGTCGGTGACACGCAGACGCGGGGAGTGGTCTGTCATGAGCCTTGCCGTGGTGAGCTCGGCGATGGCCGCGCTGAACGTGGAGCGGGTAGCGGCACCACTTGACGTGTCAAACTCGTCCGCCATGGCCTGCATGTCGAAGGTGGCCTCGCCTTGGTCGGTGTGCCAGGCATAGTAGGTGATGTCCTCGTCGGCCAGCACGCTGTTGTCCCAGTCCATGCTGCCGTTGTCGTCGGTAATGGTGAAGGTGAACTTGTCCTTGTCCACCGTCTCGCCCGACATTTGTTGCAGCACCACGCGCAGCACGTTGGTGTCCTTCACCAAGGACACGGTGTACGTGTGGGTGCCAGCGTCGTCGGGGAACGTCTGGTCGGCAAGGTATCCGTGGTAGAGGCGGTCCAAGTCGGTGTCCACGTAGGCGTTGCCCGCGGCGTCGCGCCGGCGGTTCAGCGTGCAGGTGAGCCCCGTGGCTACGGTGGACTGCGGTATGGTGAACGTTCCCTTGTCCACGGTGCCGCACCAAGCTAAAAGGCTGTACTGCCCGGGGGCCACGTCCACGTCCATCATGTAGCCTTCTTCGGCAAGTGCCTCTCCTTGCTCGGTCTTCTGCCAGACGATGTCGCCGCCACCGTCTACAAGGTAGAGCGTGACCGACTCCACCTCATGGGCGAAGGCGTCGGCGTACTTCATGTTGTAATCGTACTTGAACCTTACCTTGTAGTTCACCTCGCAGTCGCCCTCGCCGTCGTTGATGAGGCCGTTGCAGGCGGTGAGCGCGAGGCAGATGGCTGCCCATGCCGCGGCTTTCACGCCGTTTCTTCTTATGAAAGACAACATATCCTTTGTTTCTTAAGTTTGTTGGGCCTTGCGGCTGTATTGGTTTGCTGTTATCACTCGTGGCACCGCCCTTTCGCGTCAGGGCCGTACCGGTTGCAGGGACGGCGCGGAAGGACGCCGGGCTGCTTGCCCCGCGCGTCCTGCCCATGCCGATCCCTGTTCCACTGTCTCCCCCGGGACGGCGGTTATAGTTTCACATCCTGCTGCACCACTTTCCATGAGAGGATGTTGATCTTGGCTCCTATGTAGTAGGTCTCCTTCTCGTCGTCTTCGGGATTGGGTACGAGTACCTCGCCCTCGTCGTAGATGCCCTTGCCCAGATTCTCTAACTCGGTGATGGTGACATAATACAAGTGGTTGCGCACCACGCCGTATTGTGCCTCTTCAATGTCATCGCCTGTAGGATTGTTCAAGTGCTCGATGGGGATGTTGTAGTACATCAATCCATCCGAGTAGCCTTCGGCCTTGGCCGTGAGGTTGAATGTTTCGAGTGCCGATTTCATGGCTTCGGTGCCTTGGGTCGTGGTAATGCCTTCGTAATTGCCGCTTCTGTCCTTCGTGTACAGCAGGACAGATGCCAATGCATCCTCGTCGGGCACGACGGCCACATAGCCGTCTATGTTCTCGCCGTCGTCTATCCCTTCATATTCTTGATCCCTCAAGTACTCTAACTTCACATACTGCGAGTCGAGGTGGCTGTAGACATAGTTGCCGTCGTCGTCGGTGTCACGGGTGTATAAGTTGAGCCGGCTCGTTTGGGTGAGGTAGAGCATTATGTAGTTGAGGTACGCCTCTTCGGTGAAGAGTTCGCCGCTGTAGCGCACCACGGACTGTGGCTCGCCGTCCTTGTCGCAGATTTGGGCTTTCACGAGGACGCTCGTGATGACCGAGGAGTTCCTGTGCTGTATGATGCCGTCGGTGCCGGCCGTGTTGGTGTTCTCGGCGCAATAGTCGTAGCCGCCGTCCAAGGAGAGCAGGGGGCTGTCGTCATCATCGGCTAAATTGACGTATTTCAGGTACTTGTTGAGTTCAGTGGTTTCCTCGGTCTCGTCTTCAGAGGCGTTGCCGGCCGAGTTTTCGGGATAGTCGGCATCGATGCCGTAGTTGAACGACTTGCCCCAGTAGCTGCGGTGGTTACCCGGGTCGTTCCACTCGAAGCCCAGGTAGTCGTCCGTCCAGTCCTCGTTGATGTTCTTCACGATGTTGGAATGCCTTGCCGTGGCGTTGAGCTTCCAGCCCAGCAGGTCGATGTATATCTCCTGTGCGGCATATTCCTTGTTCTCGTCCAGCTCCAAGTTCCCGTCGCCGGCGATAGTCTCCTCTATCTTGTAGATTGTCCTTCCCTTATCCGTTTCGACGGACTCGTTGTTAAGGTCGACACCCAGCATCACTTTGGCCGCGAGGCGCTCCACATAGATGTCCACCGGCTTGATGGTCTGGCCGTCTTCATCTACCAAGTTGTCGCCGCTGTATGCCACCGGCTCCTTGTGGAAGTCGTCCTCGGTCACTTGCGTGACGAAGTAGAGCGGGGTGGTGACGTAATCGGAGGTGATGCCCTGCCCGGCGAAGCTCGTGGTGCTCATGGTGAAATAGGTCTGGTTCTCCT
>JAJPYT010000033.1 GCA_021204845.1 Prevotellaceae bacterium
AGTTGACCGTCTTCTTGTTGGGGCTCCACTGCCACTCGGAGGTCATTTCACCTCCGAGTGTCTGGGCAAAAGTCGAGAGAGGCGAGAGACAGCCTATTAGTGCTATTATCTTTATCGCTTTCATGACTTTTATAGAGTTACGAATGTTGTTTACCAACGTTTCACATTACAGGGATTACAACCAGCGTGCGAACGCGCGGATGTACCAAACCTTCAGGAACTGCGTGAGCACACAGTAGGTAAGCAGGGTGCCCCACAACCATGCGAAGTAGATTGGCGGCAGGCTTACGAGACCTATCGAGTGACCGAACGGCGTGAATGGCACGCACATGCCGATGATGATGATGGTACCCGTCATGAGCATTACTGGCCATGAGGCGGTACTCTGTATGAACGGTATCTTGCGCGTACGAATCATGTGGACGATCAACGTCTGTGAGAGCAGGCCCTCAATGAACCAGCCGGACTGGAAGATGTGGGCGTCGATAACGTTCGTGCCGCTGATGCAATGGAAGAACCACCACATGAACACATAAACCAGAATATCGAATATTGAGCTTATCGGGCCAATCCAGATCATGAAACGGCTTATGTCGGAAGCGTCCCAGATACGTGGCTTGCGCAGATACTCGGCGTCCATACGGTCGAACGGTATGGTTGTCTGTGAGATATCGTAGAGCAGGTTCTGCACGAGGATGTGGATAGGCATCATCGGCAGGAAGGGCAGGAAGGCACTGGCAACCAGCACGCTGAACATGTTACCGAAGTTGGAGCTTGCGGTCATCTTCACGTACTTGATGATGTTACCGAATGTGCTACGTCCCTCGAGCACACCGTCTTCCAATACCATGAGGTCTTTCTCCAGCAGGATGATATCGGCGCTCTCCTTGGCGATGTCCACCGCGGAGTCAACGGAGATACCTATATCGGACTCACGCAGGGCAGCGGCGTCGTTGATACCGTCTCCCAGGAAGCCCACAGTGTTCTTCTGCTGCTGCAGCAACTTCACTATCTCCACCTTCTGCATCGGGGTGAGCTTGGAGAATATGTTGGCGTTGTGCACAGCCTCTGTCTTCTCCTCGTCGGTCATCTTCTCGAATGCGGTGCCGGTCACCTGCGTGGAGGTGTCGAGACCCACCTGGCGGGATATGGTGCGTACCACGGCGTCGTTATCGCCAGAGAGCACCTTCACGTCTATTCCGTGCTCATGCAACTGCTTGATGGCCAAAGCCGCTGACTCCTTTGGGGGGTCGAGGAAGGCAAGGTAACCTATCAGCACCATGTCGCTCTCGTCCTCCACTGCGAAGTCGTGGTCTTTCTCCACGAAGCTCTTCTGTGCCAGCGCCAGCACGCGCATGCCCTGGTTGTTCATGTCGGTTACTATCTCGTCTGCCTTCTTGCGCAGCTTGTCGGTGAGCGGTGATACCGAGCCGTCGAACTCCACATGTGTGCAGATGCTCAGCATCTCCTCCACGGCACCCTTGGTGATTATCTGGCGCTTGCCCTGGTTGTCCTCAACGACAACGGACATGCGGCGGCGTGTGAAGTCGAACGGGATCTCGTCCACCTTCTTATAGTTCTCGCTCACATGCTCAAGCTGCAAGTCCTGCACATGGCTCAGTATGGCGCGGTCCATCAGGTTCTTAAGACCTGTCTGGAAGAAGCTGTTGAAGTATGCGTGGCGCAATATGCGGAAGCCGTCGTCCTTCGTGCCGTCGGCGTTAATGTGGCGCTCCAGCACTATGTGGTCACGCGTCAGGGTACCAGTCTTATCGGTGCAGAGGATGTTCATGGCGCCGAAGTTCTGGATTGAGTTCAGGTCCTTCACAATGGTCTTCTTCTTCGCCATTGCGACGGCACCCTTTGCCAGGTTGGCGGATACGATCATAGGCAGCATCTCAGGCGTCAGACCCACGGCAATAGAGATACCGAAGAGGAAGGCTGCCCACCAGTCGCCCTTTGTGATACCGTTCACCAGGAACACGAAGGGAACCATCACCAGCATGTATCGGATAAGCAAAAGGCTCACCTTTGTGATACCTTTATCGAACGCTGTCTTCGCGCGGTGTCCTGCGATGCTCTTCGCAATAGTTCCAAGGTAGGTGTTGTTACCCGTCTCAAACACGATTCCCAGCGCTGAGCCGCTGACCACGGTAGAGCCCATATAGCAGATGTTGTCCAGCTCCACCACGCTGCCGCTGCGGAACTTCTTCTCCACCACGTTCGGGGTCTTCTCGATGCTGTCTGACTCACCCGTCAATGTAGACTGGCTCACGAACAGGTCCTTGGACTCGATGATACGCATGTCGGCAGGAACCATGTCACCAGCCGAAAGCTTTACCAGGTCGCCAGGGACAATCTCCTCGATTGGAATCTCCTGCGCGGGCTTCTCGGCACGCATCACATAGCAGGTGTTGGTCACCATCTTCTTCAGCGCCTCGCCTGCCAACTCGGCCTTGTACTCTTGCCAGAATCGCAGGATGGCGCTCAGGATGATCATCGTGGTCACGATAATGATGGATGTCCAGTCCTGGCCCTCCTCAGGGTCGGCGAATATCACGTCCGTGAAGAGTGATATGATCACCAAAGCCGTCAGCACTCCGATGAACGGATTGATGAAGGTCTTGGCAAACATCACCAACGGATTCTTCTTCGCCTCGTGAACCACGATGTTCTTGCCGTAAAGCTCATGTCTCTTCTCCACAGCCTCCTCGCTCAGTCCTTTCCGTGTGGTCTGGAAATAGTTGTAGACCGAGGCCAATGGCTGCCCTGCTGCCAGAAACACCTTCTCGGCGTTAAAGGCAATCTTGGTGTTGTTGTCCTTTTTCTTCCACATAATTTTTTCTTTAAAAAAGGTTGTTACTAATGTTCCTTAATGTCGTCTGATCAGCTCTATCTTAAAAAAACCGGTGCAAAGGTCGCCTTTTTCGGGCTAAACCACCATTAGATAACCATTAGAAAGGTATTAGAAATCTATTAGGAAGGATACAACCCTCTGGCTTTCAGATGTGCCTCAGATGTGCCTCAGGCGCACGAGAAAGGTGGTTCCCTCGCCTTTCTCGGAGCGGACGCTTATCTCGCCCTGATGCATGAGCACTATTTTCTGCGCCAGTGTCATGCCTATACCATGCCCTTCAGCGCTGCGTGCATCCTCTCCGCGGTAAAAGAGATTGAAGAGGCTCTCCTCCTCCTCGTCCGTCATGCCCATGCCATTGTCCGAGAACAGCAGCGTGCACCACTCCTGCCAGAAGGATATCTGCACGAATGAGGTGTGGTTGTCGGAGTATTTGCAGTTGTTCTCTATGAGATTAGAGAAGGCTATTCTCAGCAGGTACACATTCCCCCTAACCGTTATGCCGCTGTCGTCCTCCTCCGCGCTGTCGCTGCCGAAGAGCAGCTCTATCTGGTAGCCAGGGTTTGCCCTCAGGAGATTCTCCCGCACGTCTATCAACAGCTCGTCCAACCTTATCTCCTCCATCTTCACCTGGTCCGAGGCGTAATCGGCCTTCGCAAGGTCCAGCAACTCGTCTATGAGGTGCGACATCTCCCATGCGTCGTGCAGCGACACACTTATCACCTGCTGGTAATACTCCTCCGGGCGCTGTCGCTGCAGGGCAAGGTCCAGACCGCCTATTATGGTGGCAAGGGGCGTGCGCAGCTCGTGCGACACATTGCTCACGAACATCTTTTGCGAGGTGAAGGAAGCCTCCAGCCTGTCAAGCAGGGCATTTATGGCGGCGGTCAGCTCCTCCACCTCGGTGCCGTCCTCCGATATGGGCAACCGCTGACCTATATGCTCGGCAGAGAGGTTCTCCATCTGCTCAGCCAGACGGTTTATGGGCTCCAACGACGAACGTGAAAGCAGGTAGCCTGAGACGGCGAGCACCACCAGCGCCACAGCGAATATTATGTAAAGCGCACGGTGCAACTGGTTCAGGCTGTAGTGGTCGCTCGCCACATATATGGCTATAAGGCACAAGAGGAAGACCACGCAAGTGGCAAACGCATATCTCAACGCAAGTCTTCTCCTTATTGTCATGCCCTCACCTTTTATATATATCACTGCGTGAGTATGAAACCCACCCCAGGATGCGTTTGTATCAGTTTCACAGGGAAGTTGCGGTCCACCTTCTTGCGCAGATAGTTCACGCACACGTCTATAAAATTAGTACCTGTGTCGAAGTGAGTGTTCCACACCTTCTCCGCAATCTCCATGCGGCTCACCACCCGCTCCGCATTCTCCACGAGATATACCAGCAGGTTGTATTCCTTAGGCGAGAGCGAGATTAGCGTCTCCCCCCTGCGCACCTCGCGCTTGGCAGTATCTATGCTAAGGTCGGCATACTGCAAGTGCTGCTGGGGCGCCGCGGCGGGCAGTTCGGCTATCCGCTTGGTGAGCACCTTCACTCGCGCCATCAGCTCGCGGAAGTCGAAGGGCTTCACCATATAATCGTCAGCTCCCGCGTCGAAGCCCTCCAGCTTGTCGTCAGCGGTGCCAAGGGCTGTGAGCATGAGTATGGAGGTCCGCCTGCCCAACTGTCTTATCTCCTTGCAAAGATCGAAACCGTTCATCTTGGGCAGAATCACGTCGGAGATAACCAACTGGTAATCCCCAGCCTTGAACAGACGCAACGCCATCTCCCCGTCGTATGCCACCATTGTCTGGTAACCGTTCTCCTCCAGCCCCGCCTTCAGCAGGTCCGCAACTCGCTTCTCATCCTCCACAATCAGTATTCTATGCATAGTCCATAGGCGTTTTCTCATGCAAAGATAGGCTTTTTATCCCTATTTATGGCAAAAATTTCCTAACTTTGCGCCAGATGATTCCCTTTTCCGTCCACATTCTGGGCTGCGGCTCCGCCAATCCTCTGCAAAGGCACCGCCCTTCCTCGCAAGTATTATCTACCCGCGGCAAGCTCTTCATGGTCGATTGCGGGGAGGGCACACAGGTGCGTTTCTCCCGCCAGGGACTTAGTCTCAGCCGCCTTGGGCACATATTCGTCACCCACGCCCATGGTGACCACTGCTTCGGTCTGCCGGGACTCATCAACACCATGGGACTGCTGGGACGCACAGCGCAGCTACACGTCCATGCCCCCGAGGAGTTGCGCCCCTACGTCGAGCAGGCTGTGGAGCTCTTCTGCCAGCATTCTGGCTACGAGGTCATTTTCCACAGTGTGGACACCACCCAGTACGCCCTCATCCACGAAGACCGCAGCCTCGAAGTCTGGAGCCTTCCTCTCTCCCACTCCGTGCCGTGTTGCGGTTATCTCTTCCGAGAGAAACTGGGTCCGCGCCACATCCGCAGGGAGATGATAGACACTTACGACATTCCCGTCTGCTATATTAATAACATAAAAGCAGGAGCTTCCTTCACCTTGCCCGACGGCACCATGCTGCCCAACTCCCTGCTCACCACCCCACCCACGCCCACCCGCTCGTGGGCCTACGTTAGCGACACCGCCTTCCGCCCCCAACTGGCTCCCCTGCTCAGAGGAGTAGACCTGCTGTACCACGAGGCCACCTTCGCCGCCGACGATGAGGTGCGAGCCCGCCACACATTCCACAGCACCAGCTCCCAAGCAGCCACCATAGCCAAACTCGCTGGAGTACACCGTCTGTGCATAGGGCACTTCTCCGCACGTCTGGGCAGCGAGCGTGCCCTGCTTGGAGAAGCTCGCTCCGTCTTTCCCGATACCATACTGGCAAACGAGGGAATGGAAATCACTGTGGGCGAGGAACGATGCTCCCCTCAGCGAAGCTAATAAAAGCTTTTTATGCCCCGCAACGTGGAAAAAACGAGAAAATTGTTTGCCAGAACGAAAAAAACTTCTAATTTTGCCCTTACTATGACGGGAAATATGGCAAAAAAGCTACCTATAGTCGTCCTGTTCGCCCTCTTGCTCGCGGCATCTCTCGGTGTCAGGGCGCAGAGTGGGCTTGAGGGCGACACGGACACCGAGCTACAGAGCGTATCCCTCTCCGTGAGCGGCACGCGCGTCTCAGTGAGCGGAGCGGAGGGTCAGGTGCTGGAGGTCTACAACCTTACGGGAGTAAAGATAGCCACATACCGCATAGACAGCGACAGCAAGCAACTGAGCCTGGCGGGACTGCCTGGAGGCTACTACATACTGAAGGTGGGCAGTGTTGTTCGCAAAATCTCTATCCGATAGTGACCTTGCCCGTCTTCTCAGCAACGAGAAGACACGCACCGAGGCGTTCACCCGGATGGTTGATCTCTACAAAGAGAAACTTTACTGGCAAATCAGGCGCATGGTCATAAATCATGACGATGCGGATGACGTGTTGCAAAACACCTTCCTGAAAGCGTGGCAGGGACTGGATTCGTTTCGCGGCGACTCGTTGCTCTCCACGTGGCTCTACCGCATAGCCGCCAACGAGACAATAAACTTCCTCGAGAGGGAGAGAAGCAGCACCTTAGCACTTGACGACGATGAGAACTCTTTGGCGACGCGCTTGGAGAGCGACCCCTACTTCGACGGTGACGAGACGCAGCGCCTCTTGCAGGAAGCCATAGCGTCGCTGCCCGCAAGGCAGAGGCAAGTGTTCAATCTCAAGTACTTCGACGGGATAAAATATGAGGAAATGAGCCAGATGCTCGACACCAGTGTGGGAGCGCTGAAAGCGTCGTATCACCACGCAGTGAGAAAAATATCCGATTTCTTCCGCTCTGCTGATTAAACCTTCTAAGACTTTTTTCGTCTCAATTAACATCAAGACAAGACATACACGAACATGAAAGAAGAAGACATCATCAGGAAAATTACAGAAGGGGCTGACAATCCCTTCCGTGTGCCGGAGGGTTACTTCTCCGATTTCACGGGCAGGCTCATGAGTCAACTGCCACAGCCCAAACGCAAGCCGCGTAGGTTCGCCCTCACGGTCTGGCGCTATGCTGCCGTGTTGCTCGTCTGCCTCGGGGCAGGTCTGGCTGTGCTGCTGGCATCGCAAAACCGTGGCGCAAGCCTGGCACAATCTGGGGCCGACACCGAGACAGAGTATGCTGACGAGGATTATATAAACGACGCTCTCGACTATGCCGTTATCAGTGGTTCCGACATAGAACTTTACTTAACCGAAGCCCAATAACACATAATGAAGAGAATGAAGAAATTATGCATATTGCTCACAGCCCTCGCGCTAATCTCGTGCGAGGCATGGGCGCAGCAGCCGCGACAGCGGTTCAGCCCCGAGGAGTTCCGCGCGCGCCAGGAACGCCACATAGCAGCGGAGGCAAAACTCACAAAAGCCGAGGCGGACAAGTTTTTCCCCGTTTACCGTGAGATGAAAGCGAAACAGCGCCAAAGCGCCATGAAGGCGCAGGCACTGAAACGCAACCATCCCGCGCCTAATGCAGCGGAAAAGGACTATGCCTCCGTGATAAACCAGATAGCCGCTCTCGACGCTGAGGTGGCGAAGATAGAGGCGGACTACTACAAGCGCCTCTGCAAGGTAGTTTCCCCCAAGAAAGTCTACGCCGCCCTGCTTGCCGACGACGACTTCAACCGCCGTATGGTGCAACAGGCGGCAGGAGGCACACAGGGGCAGCAGCATCATGCGGCCCCGCATCATTAGAGAGCTTAATCAACGCACGAACAAGTCTTAATCAGTGCACGAACTGACCTGAATCACCGCACGGACTCACCCGAATCAGTGTGGTGATTTTAGTATGACGCCACAGAGATTACATGGCGGGCGTAGCAGACAGTTAATCTCACAGCCACGGTGTAGCCTGATATCACTCTCCTGCAAAGCAGCGGCATTGTAGTAAAACTCTAAATGCCGGGAAGAGCATCCTGCTCGTCGGAGAAAGTGAGGAGAACTCATTCCTCATATTATAAACACTTTAGCGGACTATAAACCAAGGATTATGGAGATTCTCCTTGTTGTAGACAAGGGGGCGACCAGTCTCGGCATGGCAGATTTGCTTGCCAGCGCAGCAGACTATGGCATGACCAGCAGCAGTGTCCCACTCCATAGTAGGCCCAAAGCGTGGATAAACGTCGGCAGTGCCCTCGGCGACAAGACAGATTTTCAGGCTACTGCCGCTACTGAGAGTGACCGCATCGGGATGCTCCCCCCGCACCTCGTCAATGAAACGCAGAGTCTCGGGGGTGCAGTGAGTGCGGCTGCTCACAATCACGTATGGGCTGCCATCGGGACGCAAGACTGGCAAACGGCAAGACGAGTCGACCAACTGCGGAAGGGTCATTCCTTCGGTCCACTCAGTGATGCCTGTGGCCTTGTATGCCCCAATGAGAGGCTCGGCAAAATAGAGTTCTTGACGAACGGGAGCATAAACCACACCAAGATGAGGACGACCGCAGAGAATAAGAGCTATGTTGACAGTGAACTCGCCGTTACGCTTTATGAACTCCTTGGTGCCGTCGAGCGGGTCAACAAGCCAGAAAGCCTCCCAATGGCGGCGTGCCTCATAGGGAATGCTGGCTCCCTCCTCGCTAAGCACAGGCACATCGGTCTCGCTCAGATAATCGAGTATGCAGCTATGCGCCGCCTTGTCCGCAAGAGTGAGCGGAGAGTTGTCCGCCTTCAGCTCTATGCCGAAATCGTGAGAGGGGCTGTTGTAAATCTCCATTATGCGTGCTCCAGCCGCGAGAGCCGCCCTGATGGCAATTCCCAAGCCTGCAACGCTGTTAGTCTGTTCCATAACGTATAGTGTCCGTCTGAAAAAGAGAATGTGCGCAAAGATAGCAATTTTCCACGAAAATGGGGCGTTCTATACAATAATAAAGGTAGCGAGAGCGTTATTTTTTAAGCATAGATTCACTCTAAAGTAAAAGGAAGCGAAATAATGATAGAATACATAAGGGGAGAACTCACTGAACTAAGCCCGACACTGGCCGTGGTGGAATGCCAAGGCGTAGGCTACGGGCTGAACATATCACTCGGCACCTACTCCGCCATTCAGGGGAAGAAGGAGGTGAAATTGCTTGTAATAGAGGTAATACGCGAGGATGCCTACACCCTATGGGGCTTTGCCACAAAGGGGGAGCGTGATCTCTTCGTCTTGCTCACGAGCGTGAGCGGCATAGGGGCAGCAATAGCACGCATGGTGCTCTCCGCCCTTCCTGCCGCCGAGCTGTCTACCGCCATAAGCGAGGGCAACGAGCGCCTGCTGAAGAGCATAAAGGGAATTGGTCCCAAGGCGGCACAACGCATAATAGTGGAACTGAAGGACAAGGTAGCGGGCTTGAGCCTGACGCCCGCCGCCCAGGCTGGCGGCACAAGCATCGACCAGGAGGTGAGGGAAGAAGCCGTGGCTGCGCTCACCATGTTGGGCTTCCCGCCAGCACCCTCGCAGAAGGTGGTGGTGAAGCTGTTGCAGAGCGAGCCCTCCATGCCCGTGGAAGAAGTGATAAAGAAGGCTCTGAAGTTGCTTTGAAACGTGAGGAAAGGGCATCTCATAGCATTACTGGCGGTAGGCATAGCCATCCGCGCCCTCGCCACCGCCAGTCTCGGCGGGATGGACTCTCCTGCCGCTGACCACGCCCCCAAAGACACAGTACAGACGCAAAAGAAACCACGCTTTGCCGTGAAAAAGACATCCGCCGAAAACGAGAAAGAGGTGGAGAAGAAAGCCATTGACCTGCGCGACCCGCGTAACCTGAAGACTGAGATTGACTACAACGAGGAGGATGGCTCGTACACCGTGGGAACTATCCTTGGCGAGGACGAGGGGAAAGACGCTGGAAAGGCAACTGCCCGAACCACCACAACCACCGCAAAAACCAACAACACAGACGGCGAGACAGACAAACACGCCACCTCGGTGACAAGCGCCAGCACGGCAAGCAACTTGGGCTACGGCGTGAGCTCTCAGCCGAGAGTGACTCTGACGGGCAGCTACATAGACGTGCCGCTGCGCATGACAAGCGAGGAATACCAGCAGTGGACCATGAGGCAGAGCATGGCCAAGTATTTCCGTGACCGCAACGCCGAGGCCTACGAGACAAACGGAAAGGAGAAGTTCGACTTCACGGACATGAAGTTCGACTTAGGTCCAGCTGAGAAAATATTCGGTCCTGGCGGTGTGCAGATAAAGACACAAGGCTCGGCTGAACTGAAGGTAGGACTTACGATGAAAAACGTGGATAACCCCTCTCTGGCAGCCAACAGGAGGAAGACAAACAGCTTCGACTTCGACGAGAAGATAAACCTTAGCCTGACGGGCAGCGTGGGCGACAAGATAAACATGAAGATGAACTACAACACGGACGCCTCCTTCGACTTCGACTCGCAGAACATGAAGCTGAAATACGACGGTAAGGAGGACGAGATAATCAAACTCGTAGAGGCGGGAAACGTGTCTATGCCCAGCAACAACAGCCTCATCCCAGGCGTGGCAAGCCTCTTCGGACTTCGCACCGACCTGCAATTCGGGCGGCTGAAGATGCAGACCGTGGTGAGCCAGAAGAAGTCATCGACAAAGAGCGTCTCCTCGAAAGGCGGCTCAAGCACCAACACATACGAGTTCTCCGCCTCGAACTACGAGGAAAACCGCCACTTCTTCCTTAGTCACTTCTTCCGCGAACAGTATGACAAAAACATGAAAACCCTGCCCACCATTGCCAGCGGAATAAGCATAACACGAGTGGAGATATGGGTGACCAACAAGACGGCAAGCACCACGAACAATCGCAACATAATAGCCTTTGCCGACTTAGGGGAGCACGATGTCATTGGTAGGAACGACCTGTGGGGGAGCGGCTCGGTGACCGTACCTGCCAACAAGGCAAACACTGAATACACCACTCTCACCACCACTCTGGCGGAGGCGAGAGACATATCGCAGGGGACGACTATACTTGACAACTATGGTCTCACGGGCGGTGAGGACTACGAGAAACTGCAAAGCGCCCGCCTGCTCAGCAGTTCGGAATACTACCTGAACACTGCTGTGGGCTACGTCTCGCTCAACTCCACCCTGCAAACCGACGACATCCTCGCCATAGCCTACGAGTACACCTACGGAGGCGTAACTTACCAGGTGGGCGAGTTCAGCGCCGACGTGACAGACAACAACAGCGCCCTCTTCGTGAAACTGCTGAAAGGAAGCAGTGGTTCGCCCTCGCTGCCCACATGGAGGCTGATGATGAAAAACGTTTATAGTTTGGGAGCTAGCAGCACCACGAGCGACAAGTTCAAACTCGACATAAAATACCAGAGCGACTCCAGCGGCGTTTACATCACTTACCTGCCCGAAGAGAAGCTGAAGAGCACCACCCTGCTGAAAGCCATGAACCTGGACCGCCTCGACGACAACAACAAGGCCAACAGTAACGGAAAGTTCGACTACGTGGACGGCTATACCATCTACAAGGGGCGCATCTACTTCCCCGTGGCAGAGCCCTTCGGCGAGCACCTGAGAGAGTGGATAGGCGACGACGTGACGGCTGACAAATACTGCTTCCCCGAACTTTATGACAGCACGAAAACCGTGGCAAAGCAGATTGCAGAGCACGACAAATTCCTGCTCACGGGACAATACACCGGCTCAAGCGCAGGGCAGATAGACCTCGGCGCAACGAACATAGCGCAAGGCTCTGTGATTGTGACTGCTGGAGGCGTGACGCTGACCGAGAACAGCGACTACATTGTGGACTACAACATGGGAACCGTCACTATAATAAACCAGAGCATTCTGGACGCTGGCACGACGATAAACGCCTCCGTGGAGTCGAACGACAACTACGGTATGCAGCGAAAAACCATGTTGGGCGTGAACCTCGACTATGAGCTGAACGACAACTTCACGATAGGCGGCTCGGTGTTCTTCCTCAACGAGCAACCACTCACCACCAAAGTGAGCATGGGCAACGAGCCTCTAAGGAACACCCTGTGGGGACTGCACCTCTCGTGGAAGAGGGAGAGCCAGTGGCTCACCAACATGCTGGACAAGATACCGCTGATACGCGCCACGCAGCCCAGCCAGATATCATTTAACGCCGAGTTCGCACAGCTCGTGGCGGGACAGAACAAACGCATACAGGGCGAAGCCTCTTACCTTGACGACTTCGAGAACTCCTCGAACAAACAGTCGCTAAGCACACCGACCTACTGGACCATGTCGAGCACGCCCAGCATGTTCACGGAGAGCAAGCTCACCAACGATGTGCAGTACGGCTACAACCGTGCCCTGCTGGCCTGGTACTACGTCGACCCCATATTCACACGCCGCAGCAGCACCCTCACGCCCGCCCACATAAAAAGCGACCTCGAGCAGCTGTCCAACCACTACGTGCGAGAGGTCTACGAGCGAGAGCTCTACCCCCAGAAGGCGCAAAACAGCTACACCTCCGCCACCAGCCTAAGCGTGCTGAACCTTGCCTACTATCCCAGCGAGCGCGGAGCCTACAACCTCTGCACCGACGTGGACCAGAATGGCAAATTTCTCTACCCCTCAGAGAAGTGGGGAGGCATGATGCGAAAGATGGACAACACGGACTTCGAGACCATGAACGTGGAGTACATAGAGTTCTGGCTGATGGACCCCTTCATCTACACGAAAGACCAGCCTGGCAACTATGGGGGCGACTTCTACATTAACCTTGGCGAGGTGTCGGAAGACATCCTGAAAGACGGGAAAAAATACTACGAGAGCGGCATGCCTATTGACGGTGACCCGACCTATTACACTGAGACGGTGTGGGGACGCGTGCCAAGCACCACAACCAGCGTCACCTACGCCTTCAACAACGAGAGCGGAGCGCGCTCTGCACAGGACATAGGACTAAACGGTCTCACAAGCAACGAGGAGCTTACCTTCGGGGCATACGCCCAATATGTGGAGGAGATGCAAGGCAGGGTAAACGCACAGGTTTTTGACAGTATAATGGCAGACCCTGCGGGCGACGACTACCACTACTACCGCGGCACCGACTTCGACCAGGCGCAGACAAGCATTCTCGACCGTTACAAACGCATAAACATGCCCGAAGGCAACTCGCCCGACAGCAATAACTCGCCCGAGAGCTACGAGACGGCTTACAAGACCACGCCCGATGTGGAAGACCTCAACCAGGACTACACGCTGAACGAATACGAGAAATATTACCAGTACCACGTCTCCATTCGCCCAGAGGACATGGAGGTGGGCCGCAACCACATAACGGATATGCGCACCTCCAGCGTGAAACTGCGCAACGGCAACACGGAAAACGTGAACTGGTATCTCTTCCGCCTTCCCTTGGATGAATGGGACTCCAAGGTGGGCAGCATCAGCGACTTCACCAGCATCCGCTTCATGCGCATGTTTCTCACCAACTTCGAGCAGCCGGTAATCTTGCGCTTTGCCACCCTCGACCTCGTCTATGGCGACTGGCGACCCTACGAGCAAAGCCTCTACCAGGGCGACGCGTCGAGCAGCAGCGCCACACTCACGGTGAGCACGGTGAACATAGAGGAGAACAACGACAAGACACCCGTCAACTACGTTCTGCCCCCTGGCATCTCGCGTGTAACCGACCCCAGCCAGAGCCAGCTTGTGGAGGAGAACGAGCAAGCCCTCTGCCTCGTGGTGGAGAACCTGCAGTCGGGCGAGGCCAAGGCTGTCTACAAGAACTGCAAATACGACATGCGCCAGTACAAGCACCTGCAACTCTTCGTACACGCCAATGCCCTGATAAACGACGCCACCAACCTGAAAGACGGGGAGACCAGCATATTCCTGCGTTTAGGAAGCGACTACAAGAGCAACTTCTACGAGTACGAGGTGCCGCTCACCCTCACGCCCGAGGGCAACTACGACACCTACAGCTCCGCTGGCTGCCGCGCCGTATGGCCCGAGGAGAACATGATAGACGTGGACCTTGACGTGTTCACCGACCTCAAGAAGGAGCGCAACAAGCAGAAGAGCCTTGGGATGGCCAGCTTCGCCCAACTCTTCTATGACTACGACGAGAACAATCAGAGCAACAAGGTTTCCATAATGGGAAACCCCTCGCTGGGAGAGGTGAAGACAATAATGATAGGCGTGCGCAACAACGGCCGCACGGTAAAGAGCGTGGAAGTCTGGGCCAACGAGCTGCGCCTGCAGGAGTTCACCAACGATGGCGGCTGGGCGGCGCAGGGCACACTCAACATACAGTTCAGCGACCTCGGCTCGGTCAACGCCACGGGTAGCGTGGAGACAGCAGGCTTCGGCGGACTGGAGCAGACCGTGGAGGACCGCTCCAATGAGGACACGTACAACTATGCCATAACAACCAGCATCGATCTCGGAAAGATTCTGCCCGAGAAAGCCCGCGTAAACTTCCCCTTCTACTACTCCTACAACAAGCAGGTGGTGAAGCCGAAATACAATCCTCTGGACACCGACATGCTCCTTAGCGAGGCACTCGACGCACTGCAGACCAAGGCGGAGAAAGACTCGCTGAAAGCCCTCACCACCACCTCCGAGGTACAAAAGAATCTCTCCTTCAGCGGCGTGAAGGCTAATATCAGCTCGCTAAAGCACCCCATGCCCTACGACCCCGCCAACTTCACTTTCAACTACTCCCACCAGAGCAGCCTCAAACAGGGAGTCACCACCGTCTACGAGATAGAGAAGAGCTGGAAGGGCGGGCTCAACTACTCCTGGACACCCAACTGGCAAGTATGGGAGCCGCTGAAGCAGATGAAGTCGAAGAGCAAATGGCTCGACCTGCTGAAAGACCAGAATCTCGCCTTCGCCCCGCAGAACATCACGTTCAGCACCGACATCTCACGCACTTACTACGAGCTTCAGGAGCGAGATGTAGACGACATGGAGAACCAGCAGTCGCTGCCCGTCAGCTTCTCGCAGAGCTTCCTCTGGAACCGCAGTTTCTCCATCCGCTGGGACATCTTCAAAGCCCTCCACTTCTCATTCGACAGCGGCACGAACGCCGAGATTGAGGAGCCTTACACTCCCGTCAACAAAGACCTCTACGCCGACCACTACACAGCGTGGAAGGACAGCATAAAATACAGCCTGCGCCACTTCGGCCGTCCCCTCGATTACAGCCAGACGGCGCAGCTCTCCTACAAGCTGCCCATAAACAAGATTCCTCTCTTCGACTGGATAACGAGCGACGCCTCATACACCGGCACCTACTCCTGGAAGCGCGGCACTGAGCTTGAAGACGGCTCCACCCTCGGCAACAGCATAAACACACAGCGCACCGTGAACGTGAACGGCAAACTCTCCATGGAGACGCTCTACAACCACTCCAATTTCCTGAAGGAGGTGAACAAGCGTTTCTCGGCAAGCAACGCCAAGAGCCAGTCGAAGAAAAAGGTAGACGAGAAGAAAAAGGAAGACGAGGCGAAGAAGAAGGCGGAAGAGGAGAAAAAGAAAGCACAGGCGGCGGCAGAGGAGGAGGCGAAGCAGACAGGCGTGCCCCTGGACTCCATACTGGCGAGGCAGGCTGAGGCGGATGCCGCAAAGCAGACCAACGCCGCGGGAACCAGCCAGCAGAAGAACAACCGCCGCCAGCGCGGCTTTGTGCAGGAGGTCACCCTGCGCCCAGACACCACCACCACCATCTCCCACAACCAGAAGTCGAAGCGCCTCATCGTCTCCGCCCGCGACAGTCTGGGTCATCCCTACAAGCTGAAGTTCAAGAAGCTGGACGAGAACAAGCTACTCATCACCAACAAGGACAGCGCCCAGCTGCGCATAAACGTCATTGCCAAACCTCCCCTCGAGGAGCAAAAGTGGTACTCTGCTGTGCAGGCGGCGGCCCGCTTCGCCATGCTCATCCGCAATGTGAGCCTCTCTTACCGCAACACCTACAACCTCTACCTCCCGGGCTTCCTGCCCGACGTGGGCGACATGCTGGGCCAGCGTCGCAGTGGTGGAGCCTTCGTGCCGGGACTTGGCTTCGCCTTCGGTCTCGTGGGCGACAGCTACATAGAGCGGGCCAAGGAGCGAGGCTGGCTGCTCGTGGCGGACAGTGTCTCCACCCCCTCCACCACCAGCACCACCGAAGACCTTCAGATAAAGGCCACTCTCGAGCCCTTCAGCGACTTCAGCATAGACCTCTCGCTCTCCCGCACCATGAACCGCAGCAAGAGCATCCAGTACATGTATGAGGGCAACCCCACCACCCAGACGGGCTCCTTCAGCATGACCATCATCTCCCTGAAATCGGCGTTCGGCAGCAAAGGCAGCGCGCACAACAACTACCGCAGCAAGACCTTCGAGCAGTTCCGCTCCAACCTCGCCGTCATACAGCAGCGTGTCGAGGCGCAATACCAGGGCATGCAATACCCCTCCGGCACAGGCTTCTCGGGCACGTTCAACCCCGATAACGGCACCGTGGACACCTATTCCGCCGATGTCATGATACCAGCCTTCCTCGCCGCCTACACGGGGGGCAACGCCCACCGCACGGCTCTCGACATATTCCCAGCCCTCGCCCGCATGCTGCCCAACTGGAGCGTCACCTACAAGGGTCTCTCCACCCTCCCCTGGATTCGCGACCATTTCAAGAGTGTCTCCATCACCCACGGCTACAAGAGCATCTTCTCCGTAGGCTCCTTCAGCACCTACAGCAGTTGGATTCAGGCCTTCACGGGCAGCGAGCTGGGCTTCGTGCAGAACACGACCACCGACACCTACGTCCCTTCTTCCATGTACAACATCAGCACCGTCAGCATCAACGAGAGCTTCACCCCCCTGGCAGGCATTAACCTCACTCTCATGAACAACATGACCCTGAAGATGGAGTACAAAATCACACGTGCCGTCACCCTAAGCATGACTTCCGCCCAGATAAACGAGACATCCTCCAAGGACATCGTCTTCGGCTGGGGCTACAAGATAAACGATTTCCGCCTCAGCAGCCTCTGGGGAGGAAAGAAAGCCAGCGCGCAGGCAGCGAAAAGCAACAGGAACGGCAAGGGACGCTCAGCCGCCGCTGACGACGAGGGCGGCAAAAGCTCGCAAAGCAGCCGTAACAGCAAGAACCAGATAGCCCACGACCTCAACCTCTCCTTCGACTTCTCCCTGCGCAACCAGGATGC
>JAJPYT010000032.1 GCA_021204845.1 Prevotellaceae bacterium
GGTTGGCCTGTATTACAGAATCTATCTTGGCTGGCGACTGCCCTTTCATGTTTTGGGTTATGCGCCACGCCATTGTACCCCTGCGGTGAGCGGTGTCGCCTGCCGCCACGGGCTGCTGTGGCTGCTTTTGGGCTTGGGCTGGGGGCAGGGTGAGGTTCATCAGATTTTAGCGAAACGGCTGATGTTGGCGTTCCAGTCGGGAGTGTCGAACACGGCGTTCACTGTCTCCTCTGGGGTAGCCGCCACGCGCCACATCTCGGCATGCACAGGGCGCATGAAATGTTCGTCGATGCAATGCTTCAGGTGTGCCAACAGGTGGTCGTAGAAGCCAAGCGTGTTAAGAAAGATTATGGGCTTAAGGTAAAGTCCGAGCTGCTTGGCGGTAATTATCTCGAATATCTCGTCGAGCGTGCCGCAGCCACCGGGCAATGCTATGGACGCGTCGCTGAGGTCGGCTATCATGTTCTTGCGGGCGGACATGTCAGATACCTCTATCAGCTCCGTGAGACCCTGGTGGTGCCAGTCTTGCTTTATCATGAAAGTGGGGATTACGCCTATCACCTTGCCTCCCGCCTCGAGACAGCCGTCGGACGAAGCCCTCATCAGCCCCATGTTGCCAGCTCCGTTAATGAGTGTGGCACCCCGCTCTGCCAACAGGCGGCCCACCTCGTAAGCGTCATCGTAGTACTTCTGTTTCAGTTGTGAGCTGCTGGCGCAATAGACAGCGACCTTTTTTATTTCGCTCATAGTTTGAATGCTTTTCTTATGTCTGTTATTCTGTCTAACTTCTCCCATGTGAAGAGTTCCACCTCCATTGTTTTAGTTCCGCCGTTGTACTTCGAGGAGAAAACTTTTGTCACCACTGCCGGGCGGCGACCCATGTGGCCGTAGGCGGCAGTCTCGGAGTATATGGGACAGCGAAGTTTCAAGGCTTGCTCTATGGCATAGGGGCGGAGGTCGAACATCCGCTCAATGATGGCGGCTATCTCCCCGTCGCTCTCCCTCACGTGCGAACGGCCGAAAGTGTTGACATAGACGCTGACAGGGCGGGCTATTCCAATGGCGTAGCTCACCTGCACCAGCATCTCGTCAGCCACTCCCGCCGCCACCATGTTTTTGGCTATGTGGCGTGCTGCATAGGCTGCCGAGCGGTCGACTTTCGAGGGATCCTTGCCAGAGAAGGCACCGCCTCCGTGCGCTCCCTTGCCTCCGTAGGTATCCACTATTATCTTCCGCCCCGTAAGTCCAGTGTCACCGTGGGGACCGCCTATGACGAACTTGCCCGTGGGATTCACGTGGTAAGTAATCTTGTCGGTGAAGAGGGAACAGATGCCCTCATCGTCGATACTGCGCAGAACCCGTGGAATGAGGATGTTTTTCACGTCCTCCCTTATGCGCCGCTGCATTGCCTCGTCGGTGTCAAACTCGTCGTGCTGCGTGCTTAACACTATGGTTTCTATGCTCTCCGGCACGTTCTGGTCGCTGTAGCGCACTGTCACCTGGCTCTTCGAGTCGGGGCGCAGGTAAGTCATTTCCTTTCCCTCTTTCCTTATTTCAGCCAGCGTCATCAGCAGGCGGTGCGCCAGATAGAGGGGCAAGGGTATGTAGTCGTCAGTCTCGTTGGTGGCATAGCCGAACACCATTCCCTGGTCGCCAGCTCCCTGGTCTTCCTGGCGGGCGCGGTCCACCCCACGGTTTATGTCAGGACTTTGCTCATGTATGGCGCTCAGCACGCCGCAGGAGTTGCCCTCAAACATGTATTCCCCTTTTGTGTATCCTATGCGGTTTATCACTTCGCGGGCTACGCTCTGGAGGTCGATGTAGGCGCTGGTCTTCACCTCTCCCGCCAACACCACTTGTCCCGTTGTGACCAAGGTCTCCACCGCCACCCTGGCATCGGGGTCGAAAGCCAGCAGCTTGTCGAGCACGGCATCGCTAATCTGGTCCGCCACTTTGACGGGATGCCCTTCGGAGACTGATTCTGATGTGAACAGATAACTCATGAGTTTCAGTTTTAGCAAGTTTGTATTTCTTCTTTCGAAAGGAGAGCGGGAGAAATGGTAATGCGTGATAAGAAGCTAAGGACCTGTTATCTTTTAGCATTTTTTTATGTGGTTGCAAGCAGCCAAATCTGTCCACATTCCTTTGTTACACCGCAAAGGTACAAAATAATTATGATTCCGCAGGCATCTAAGGGCAGAGAATTTCGTTTAAAGGCCTCATCACGAAATCTCTTTCCCGCATGTGGGGGTGAGGGAGGGTGAGTCCCGGCTCACGGATGTGCAGGTCGTCGTAGAGAAGCAGGTCTATGTCGATGGTGCGGTCGGCGTATGTGCCGCCCTCGGCGGTCTTCTCCGTCCTGCCGAGCAGGCGCTCTATCTCTTGCGTCTCACGCAGGCATTCACGGGGCGAGAGGGGCGTGAGCAGCAGGCAACAGGCGTTGAGGAATTTGTTCCGGGAGACGAAGCCCCACGGCTCTGTCTCGATGAACGAGGATATTTTTTCCAGCTTTCCCACGCGCTTGGAGAGCAAGGCGAGAGCCTTCTGCAGGGTGAGCTGGCGGTCGCCAAGGTTGGAGCCTAAGCTAAGATATAAGCGGTGTGTTTCCACCTTACTCAGTCTTGCAATATAAGCATGGCGTCGCCGTAGGTGCCAAAGCGGTAACGGTTGTCGCGCAGAGCCTCCTTATATGCTTTCATTATGCGTGTGTAGCCCCCGTAGGCGCACGTGAGCATCAGCATTATGGAGAGTGGGATATAGAAGTTTGCTACCATCGCGTCCGCCATGTGGAACTCGTATGGCGGGAAGATGAATTTGTTGGTCCAGCCGTTATATTCTTTTAGTTTGCCGTCTGCGCTCACAGCTGTCTCCAAAGTGCGCTGCACGGTAGTGCCTATGGCGCAGATTTTGTGCCCTTGCTCCTTGGCGTCGTTTATTATTTGGCAGGCCTCGCCACTCACGTGTATCTCCTCGCTGTCGGTCTTATACTTGGTGAGGTCTTCCACGTCTATCTCGCGGAAGTTGCCCAAACCGCAGTGCATGGTCACAAAAGCCGAGCGTATATCCTTTATTTCCATACGTTTAAGCAGCTGACGCGAGAAGTGCAGACCAGCCGAGGGAACGGTCACTGCCCCTTCGTTCTTTGCCATTATGCACTGGAAATCCTCCAAATCTCGTGGCTCTGCCGGGCGTTTTATCATTTCCCTCGGCAGTGGTGCCTCGCCAAGAGCGTAGAGGCTTTGCTTGAACTCCTCGTGGTCGCCGTCGTAGAGAAATCGCAGGGTGCGCCCGCGGCTGGTGGTATTGTCTATCACCTCCGCCACCATCATGTCGTTTTCCCCGAAATAGAGCTTGTTGCCTATGCGTATCTTGCGCGCGGGGGAGACAAGCACATCCCACAGGCGCAGTTCAGGGTTCAGCTCGCGCAGCAGGAAAACCTCTATTTTAGCCCCTGTCTTCTCCTTGTTGCCGTAGAGGCGTGCCGGGAACACTTTTGTGTCGTTGAACACGAAAACGTCGTCCTTCTCGAAATATTCCAATATATCAGTGAACTGTTCCCTATGCTCTATTATGCCGCTTTTGGCGTGCACTACCATCAGTCGGCAGTCGTCTCTGTATGGCGAGGGGTACTGGGCTATGCGCTCCTCGGGTAGCTTGAATTTGAATTGTGAGAGTTTCATATCGCTGTTTCTAAAAAAGTTTCAAAATCTTCTATTCCCATGCAGTCTTCCACACGTATTTCTCCTATGCGTGTGCGGCGCAGGGCTGTGAGGTAAGCTCCGCTCTGCAGCGCCTGCCCTATGTCGCGTGCCAGGGCGCGTATGTAAGTGCCTTTCGAGCACACAATGCGCAGGGTCATCTCCATTGCCTCGGGGTTGAAGCTGAGCAACTCTATCTCGTCTATGACGAGGGTTTTGGGCTTCAGTTCCACCTCCTGCCCTTGCTTGGCGAGCTTGTAGGCTCTGTGCCCGTCTACCCTGCAAGCCGAGAAAGCGGGTGGAATCTGCTCTATCTGCCCCTTGAAGGAGGCGAGCACTTCCCTTATTCTCCGCTCTGTTATTTGCTCCGTGGGGTAGGTGTGGTCTACTGGCTTTTCCATGTCGTAGCTCGGGGTGGTGGCTCCCAGTTTCATCGTTGTCACGTATTCTTTTGTCTGGGCTTGCAGCCAGCCTATGCGCTTGGTCGCTTTTCCTGTGCAGATAATCAGCACTCCCGTAGCGAGGGGGTCCAGCGTGCCGGCATGCCCCACTTTCAGTTTTTTTATGCCTAAGCGCAGGCAAAGCATTCTTCTCACCTTTGCCACAAGGTTGAAACTCGTCCATGTGAGCGGCTTGTCGAAAAATAGCACCTCGCCTTCTTGAAAGTCCATGTCTTATAATAATATAAGCACGAGCACACCCACTATCGCGCAATATATGCCGAAATAGATGAGCTTACACTTCTTCACGAGCGACACCATCCATTTGCAGGCGAAGCAGCCAGCCACGAAAGCCGCCACGAAGCCTATGAGCAACGAGCCCGTCGGCACAGCCGCCGCCGCACCGTGCTCAGCCAGATACTCCGCGCTGGGGGCGACTATGTGTTTCACGTCCAGCAAGGCTTCCCCCAGTATGGGAGGAATCACCATCAGGAAGGAGAACTGCGCCAGCATCTCCTTTCTGTTGCCCAGCAAGAGGCCCGTGGCTATGGTGCTTCCGCTGCGCGACAGACCTGGCAGCACAGCCACCGCCTGCGCCACTCCCATGAGGAAAGCGTGCAGGGGAGAGAGCTTCTCCCTTGGCTGTGGTTTGTAGAAGTGGGTGAGCGTCAGCAGCAGGGCAGTCACTATCAGGCAGCAGCCCACCACTATAGCCTCAACGTGCTCGTTGGCGTAGAGCGCCTCTATCCTGTCCTTGAAAAACACTCCCACAATGCCTATGGGAATCATCGATACCACGATGTTCACCACATAGCGCGTCTCCTCGTTCCAGCGCCCTTTAGCCAAGCCTTTCAGAATCCACCAGACCTCCTTCCACAGAACCAGCAACGTGGCAAGCACGGTGGCTACGTGAACGGTTATGTCGAATTGCAGCCCCCCAGCTTCGGGGTCGGTGCCGAGCAGCATTTTCCCTATCTCCAAATGCCCGCTGCTGCTTACGGGCAGATACTCCGTCAGACCCTGCACAAGGCCCAACAGCAAGGCTTGTATCTCGTTCATTCCTTCTTGCCGCTGTCTTTGGGTTTATGCATGATTCCGTAAGTCATGAACATGAATCCGCAGAAGCACACTATTGGCGCCACTTTTATTCTGCGCACGCTGAAGATATTCTCGTCGAACACTCCCTCGTAGCTTCCACTTCCCGACATCAGTATGAAGCCGATGATTATCACCGCCATCCCCACTGCCAGCAGAATGTAATTTGTCTTGTTAAATGCGAAGTCTCTCATATTTATATGTAATGTTTCTCTTATTTATTCGTACAGCTCGCTTTCCCTCAAGCTCAGGAAGTGCCCCACGCTCACGAAGGTGCAGATGAGCGTGAGCAGCAGGCCGCTCACAACTACCGCCACACCCGTTATCAGGGCATTTTCCCAAGGCACGTATTCGGTCACGGTGCGGTCGTATTCCCACAGCATGCGCAGCCCTGCCGCCAACACCGCGTCTGCCAGTATGCCCGACGAGACGCCTATCCAAAACGCCCTCGCCATGAAGGGGCGGCGTATGAAGCCCCAGCTTGCCCCCACAAGTTTCATGGTATGGATTACGAAGCGGCGGGAATACACGCTCAGCCGCACGGTGTTGTTTATCAAGACAAGGGTTATCAGCATCAGAATCACCGCCAGCCCCAGCAGCACATAACTTATTTTGTGCAAGTTGCTGTTCAGCCTTTCTATCAGGTCTCTCTGGTATACCACCTCAGCCACGGCGCTGTCCTCTTTCAGCAGTTTGCTTATCCACAGCAGGCTGTCGGTGCAGGCGTAGTCAGCTCTCAGGTTCAGCTCCAGCGAGGGAGTGAAGGGATTAGCCCCCAGGAACTCTGTGGGGTCCGTCCCCATCGCCTCGGTCTGTTCCTTCAGCGCCTCTTCGCGGCTTATGTAAGTCACCTCCTTTATCCACCTTTGTTTCCTCAGCACTTTCCCGAAGGCTTGCGCCGCGCTGTCGCTCACCTCGTCCGCCATCATCACGGTCACCGTAAGGCTCTGCCTCACGCTGCCTGCCACGTGGCTTGCCGTCAGGGCGCACATCACCGTCAGTCCCAGCAATATCAGCACGAATGTCGTGCTTATGGTGCTCGTCAGGGCTTGCCATCTCAGCGCCGCCCCTTTCCGTTTCCTGCCTCTGCTCATTCCGCTGCCTCTCCTTTCAGTGTGGCGCTGCTGCTGCCCGTTATTCTCACTCTCAGGCGTTCCCCTATGCGGTGCCCCTCCCTGTTTGTTATCACCACCTTGTTCTGCTCCGTCCGTCCGTAGAGTTGGTCTGGCGAGCGCTTGCTCACGCCCTCTGTCAGTATTTCATATTCCTTGCCCACGCAGCGCCTGTTGCTCTCGGCTGAGAGCTCGTTCTGCAGGGCTATCAGCTCCTTCAGCCGCCTCACCTTGGTCTCCTCGCTCACGTCGTCTTTCAGGTGCGCTGCCGCGTATGTGCCGGGGCGTTCGCTGTATTTAAAAGTGAAGGCGCTGTCGAAGCGGCACTCCCTCATCAGGCTCAGGCTCTGCCGGTGGTCTTCCTCCGTCTCGCCAGGGTAGCCGCAGAAAATGTCGGTTGTCAGGGCGCAGTCGTCTATCGTCCGTCTAATCGCCTCCACACGGCTCAGATACCACTCCCTCGTGTATTTCCTGTTCATCCGGCCGAGTACGTCGTTGCTGCCGCTCTGCACTGGCAGGTGGATGTGGCGGCACACGTTAGCCTCCTCGGCTATCACCCTCAGCGTCTCGTCGCTCATGTCCTTCGGGTGGCTGGTGGTGAAGCGCACTCTCATTTCCGGCACCTCGTGCGCCACGCGGCGCAGCAGCTGGGGGAAGTCCACACTGTGCCCCCTTTCGTCCGTCGCGTGGTAGCTGTTCACGTTCTGCCCCAGCAGGGTCACTTCCTTGTAGTTCCGACTTGCCAGGTCTCTCGCCTCCCTCATTATGCTCTCCACGTCGCGGCTTCTCTCCCTGCCTCTCACGTAAGGCACTATGCAGTAGTGGCAAAAGTTGTCGCAGCCGCGGGTTATGCTTATGTAGCCCCCCACGTGCGGGCCGCAGCCGCGCTCCGGCACTATGTCGCGGTAAGTCTCCGTCTGCGATAGCTCCACATCCACTGCCGCCTGCCCCCTCTCGGCTCTGGCCATCAGCTCGGGCAGCCTCAGGTAAGCGTCGGGTCCCGCCACCAGGTCAGCGCCGTGGTTTCGCGTCAGTTCATCTTTCACCCGCTCCGCCATGCAGCCCAGCACGCCTATTATCAGCCCTTTCTTGTCGCTCGCGCTCCCCGCTCTCTCCCTCCTGCGTCTCTCGGCTCGCAGGGTGGCGAGGCGGCTCAATATGCGCCGCTCCGCGTTGTCGCGCACCGAGCAAGTGTTCAGCATCACCGCGTCAGCCTCTTCCAGCGATTGGCACCGTTCGTAACCAGCCATGCCCATCACCGACGCCACCACCTCGCTGTCCGCCACGTTCATCTGGCAGCCGTAAGTCTCTATCAGGAGTTTTTTCATCGTCCGCTGTTCCCTCTCCCGTCTCTCTTTTCTCTCTCACTTTGTGGGGTAATGGGGGAGGGTCACAATATGCGTTTGCAAAGATACAACATTTTTGCCGCTTTGCTTGTTAATTTATCCTAATTGTGACCTCTTCACCGCACCAACCAAGGCTTGCCAGCGCACGAACTAAAGCGAGTCGCCACACTGATTCACGTGCGTCAGTGCGGTAACCGTGGAGCGGTGGTGCGGTGATTCAGAGAGGCTGCACTGGTTGTTTGGGTCCAGTTAACTGTGGCAAATAGCTTCGCTGAGGACCAACAGTGAACGGCGAAGCCTTCAGCGAAGCTAAAAAAGGGGAATTAAAGTTGTGCCTAACGCTTGCGGCTACTTTTTTTTTATTAAATTTGCAGCGCAAAACACAAAAACACTCATCTATAGTATGGAATTCAACAGAATCTCCGCGGCAGAGGCAGCCGCCATGGTAAAGAACGGGCAAAGTATTGGCCTGAGTGGTTTCACGCCGGCAGGAACGGCAAAGTGCACCCCCGCCGCTATAGCCGAGAGGGCGAAAGCGGAGCATGCGGCAGGCAGAGAGTATAAGGTGACGGTGTTCACTGGTGCCTCCACAGGACAGAGCTGCGACGGCGACCTGAGCAATGCGCAGGCTATAGACTTCCGCGCTCCCTACACGACTAATGTGGACTTCCGCAAGAGGGTGAACAACAACGAGTTGAAATACAGCGACCTCAGCCTCTCGAACATGGCGACACAGCTGCGCCAGGGCTACCTTGGTCCTGTGAACTGGGCTATCATAGAGGCTTGCGACATAGAGAAAGTGGGCGACAAGGCTCGCATCTACCTGACAGCGGCCGGGGGCATCTGCCCGACCATCTGCCGCCTCGCAACGGAGGGAATAATAATAGAGCTGAACTCGTTCCACAGCGTGGCAAGCAAGGGAATACACGACGTGTATGAGGTGGAGGACCACCCCTTCCGCACCCCGATAATGATAACCAAGGTGAGCGACCGCATAGGCAAGCCTTATATAGAGGTAGACGCCAGCCGCATAGTGGGCGTGATAGAGTGCAACGTGCCCGACGAGGCGCGCGCCTTCAAGGATGCCGACCCCATAACCACACATATAGGGCAGAACGTGGCAGACTTCCTGCTGGACAACCTGCGCAAGGGCCTCATCCCGAAGACTTTCCTGAACCTGCAGAGCGGCGTGGGCAGCGGAGCGAACGCTGTGCTGGGCGCTCTTGGCGAATGCCCCGAAGTGCCTAACTTCAACATCTACACCGAGGTACTTCAGGACGCTCCCGTGAATCTGATGCGCGAGGGTAGGGTGTTGAGCGCAAGTGCCTGCTCGCTGACCGTGACGAAAGAGTGCATACAGGGCATCTACAACGATATCGACTTCTTCAAGCCACGCCTGGTGCTGCGTCCCTCCGAGATAAGCAACAGCCCAGAGGTAATAGCCCGAATAGGAGTTTGCGCGCTGAACACCGCCATTGAGGTGGACCTTTACGGACACGCCAACAGCACGAAAGTGTGCGGAACGAAGATGATGAACGGAATAGGCGGAGCGGCTGACTTCATACAGAACGCTTACCTGAGCATATTCACCTGCGGCAGCACCACCAAGGGCGGAGCCATAAGCAGCATAGTTCCCTTCGCAAGCCACATAGACAGCACGAACCACTATATAGACGCTGTCATCACAGAGTACGGAGTGGCTGACCTGCGCCACAAGTGCGACAGAGACAAGGCTAAGGAGCTGATAAAAGTGGCTCACCCCGACTATCGCCCGATGTTGCAGGACTACCTGAAGCTGGCGGAGAAGAAGGGCGGACACACGCCGCACATGCTGAGTGCCGCCTTTGCCATGCACGACACGTTCATGCGCAAGGGAGACATGCGGCTGACTGATTTCTCGGAGTATATAAAGTAAAAACCCCAACAAGGTTAAGTGGATTTTCTTAGAAGAAGGTTTTGCCTTCTACTGACGTTGAGCGCCTGTGCTACTATTGTGGGTGTAGCGCAGACGCTCTCGCCTTTACCGAGGCAAGTGACTTACGGAGAGGAGGCTTTCCCTAACTCCGCCAGGTTCCGCCTCACGGGAGCCGCAGAGGCTGACAGTGACGCGGTAAACGCCCTTGTGGCAGCATCGCTGGTAACAGACGCCCCCGCCGCGCCACGGCTGACAATAGGCGAGGCTGGCGACAAGGCGGTGAAGCGCTACAAAGGGCTCATCCCACAGCAGGAGCAGGGCTATTATCTGAAAATTACGCCAGAGGAGGTGGTGATAGCAGGAAGAGACGAGGAGGGAACATTCTACGGAGTGCAGACTTTCCTTGGGCTGATGGCTGCCCCCCGAGTGCCGCAATGCGAGATAAGCGACTGGCCCTCGGTAAACTGCCGTGGCGTGATAGAGGGCTTCTACGGCAATCCCTGGTCTCACGAGGACCGCTTGCGCCAGATGGATTTCTACGGAAGCCAGAAGATGAATATATATGTATATGGCCCCAAGGACGACCCCTACCACCGGGCACGCTGGAGAGAGCCTTATCCGCCAGAGGAGGCGCGGCGCCTGAGCGAGCTGGTGGAGGCGGCACACCGCAACAAGGTGCAGTTCGTCTGGGCTATTCACCCCGGAGGCGACATACGCTGGAACCGAGAGGACAGCGTGGCAATAGTGGAGAAGCTGGAGCAAATCTACCAGTTGGGAGTGCGCTCGTTTGCCGTTTTCTTCGATGACATAGGTGGCGAGGGAGCGAGAGCTGAAAAGCAAGCCGCCCTGCTCAACTACGTGACCGACGCTTTCGTGCGCCGCCACGAGGGGGTGCAGCCGCTGCTGCTCTGCCCCACGGAGTACAACAAATCGTGGGCCGGAGCGGATTATCTGCCTACTTTGGGCAAACAACTCTACCCCGAAGTGCGCATAATGTGGACGGGCAGCAGTGTGGTGGACATGATAGAGAGGGACGACCTCGAGTGGGTGAACCCGCTTATCCGCCGCAAGGCTTTCATCTGGCTCAACTACCCCGTGAACGACTACTGCCAGAGCCGCCTGCTGATGGGCAAGACTTACGGCAACGGACTGGACATAAGCGACTTGGTAAGCGGCTTTTGCAGCAACCCGATGGAGTATGCCGAAGCCTCGAAGGTGAGTCTTTTCAGCATTGCCGACTACACGTGGAACATGGCTGCCTACGATGCCGAAGCGTCGTGGCAGAGGGCTATGGACTGGCTGATGCCCACCGCACGCGAGGCTTTCAACTTCTTTTGCGGGAACAACGTCGATTTGGGGCGCACTGGACACGGGCTACGCCGTGAGGGAGAGTCGCGCGAGTTCGCCTCGCTGACCAGTAACGAGGAGCGCCGCCAGTTTTTCCGGAAGATGCTTGCCAGTTCTGCCGAACTGCTTGCCGACAGTGTCAACCACCCCCAGATGCTGGAGGAACTGGCTCCTTGGGTGAGAAGCATGGCTCTGCTGGCTCAGCGCGGTCTGCTCGTTTGCCAGATGGAGGGCGACCTTGCCACAGCCGACACGCTGGCTTTCACAGGGCATTACAGGGCTTTACAAGCCGCTTGGCGCAAGCAACAGGCAATAGTGAGCCGTGATTTCGAGGGAAGCGTAGTGAGGGCTCGCCCAGTGGTGAGCGGCGATGTGGTAACGCCTTGGGTGAGCGAGACGGCAGACACGCTGGTGGCGGAGTACCGCCGCAGGCACACTTACGGGCTGGAGCTCTTCCCGGTGCGCAGCATCGAGGAGGGTGAATACCTGATAACCGCCCGCGGCAGCTATCTTACCAACTCGCTCGACAGCCTCGGCAAGCCCATGGCGGCACCTGTTTTCCTGGCGGAGCGAGATGTGGTGAATCCGCAGCGGCAGCAGTGGCTCGTGGAGGCAGACCCCACCACGGGGAGATACAAGATAAGCAGCAAGCAAGACGGGCGCTGGCTCGACGAGAGGGGCAATCTCCGCGCCGCAAACGCGGATAAGCCGTTCGACCCCACACGCCACACTTTCACGCTCACACGCAGGGAGGGAAGCTATAGCATCCAGTGCGCGGGAAGGGGAGGAGAGGCTTATCTGATAGCCGAAGACGGCAGTCTCCGGCAAGCCCCGGTGGAGCAAACAATCTTTGTTTTAGAGCCGCTTAGGTAGGCTTTTCGGGCTTCCGCTTGCGCTTAAGGAGGCAGACGCGAAAAAAGTGTTTGGAGAGCATTAATTTTTTTCTCCCTTTTTTATTGCCAATTCCCATAATATACCTAATTTTGCAGCGAAAATTCAACCAATTCATTTGTATCATGAAGACAGACAAACCAACAGTAAAAGAAGTAAAAGAGTGGATGCGTAAGCTCTACGACACAAGTCAGAGCACCATCACTAACCGTGAACGCAAGGACCAGGAGATGTACGCCACCATGGTAAAGCGTCCCGAGGACAAGAAGTTTATGGTGAAGATGCTCGACGAGAGCAGCCAGATTCGCGACAACAAGAAGTTGGCAAAGCGTATCGACGAGCTGATTGGCATCTACGGGGTACCCAAGTTCCTCAATCCGTTCTATTCCTTCCTCTTCAGCACTTACCACTGCGTGGGCAAGTATTTCTATCCTATTGCCATCCCCATCATCAAATGGCAGCTCCGCAGCCAGACCAGCCGCGTCATTCTCGACGAGGCGCGTCCCTCTCTCACAAAGCACCTCGCTGAGCGCAGCAAGGCAAATGTGGGCCAGAACGTGAACCTGCTGGGTGAGGTCGTGCTTGGCGACGGCGAGGCGGACAACCGCTACCACCACTATCTGGAAGCGCTGGAGGAGCCGGACATCAACTACATCAGCGTGAAGATTAGCGGCATCTACGCCCAGACCCATTCGCTTAACTACGAGGAGTCCTTCCCCGAACTGGTGCGCCGCATGAGCGAGCTTTACCAGAAGGCAATGGACTTCCCCTACGTTAACTCTAAGGGCGAGAAAGAGTACAAGTTCGTAAATCTGGATATGGAGGAGTACAAGGACGCTCACATGACCATGCGCCTCTTCAAGACCGTGCTCTCGAAGCCAGAGTTCCTCCACTATTCAGCCGGTATAGTGGTTCAGGCATATCTGCCCGACGCTTACGGCTTCCAGACCGAGCTGCTGGAGTTTGCCCACGAGCGTTGCAGCCGCGGCGGAGCTCCCATAAAGATGCGTCTGGTGAAGGGATGTAACCTCGACATGGAGACCGTGGTAAGCAGCCTGCGCGGCTGGCCCAACCCCGTGCGCACGAGCAAGACCGAGGTCGACGCCAACTACCTCCACATTCTGGAGCGTGCCTTGCAGCCAGAGAACGCCGCAGTGCTTCACATCGGCATGGCAAGCCACAACCTGTTCACCATCGCCTACGCCTATCTGCTCACGCAGAAACTCGGCACGGCAAAGACTGATTACAGCTTCGAGATGCTGGAGGGCATGGCAGACCACGTTTGGCGCGCCCAGAACCTGCTGGGCAACCACGTGATACTTTACGCGCCAGTAGTGAAGGACGAGCACTTCCTGAACGCCATCTCCTATCTGGTCCGCCGTATGGACGAGCAGACAGCTCCCGATAACTTCCTCACGCACAGCTTCGACCTTAAGCCTGGCACACCTACTTGGGACATGCTGGAGAAGCAGTTCGAGGAGGCTTACCGCATAAAGGACACCATCACTCACCAGCCCACACGCACCAGGACACGCCTCGACGGCTACACCCCAGTGCCGCCAATGGACAATATGAAGAACGAGCCCGACACCGACTTCGATATCCCAGGCAACCAGGAGTGGCAGCGCCAGATATTCGCGAAGTGGAAGAAGGACGGCAGCAACCCTGACCACCTTACACTGCAGATTGGCGGCAAGGAAGTGACCACCGACAAGAAGGCTGAATATTTCGACCGCTCGCAGCCAGGCGACGTGAAGGTTTGCGACATGTGCCAGGCAGGCGAGGCAGAGGTGGCACAGATTCTGGACATCGCCGAGAAAGACCCCGCAGGCTGGCGCAACACCACCATAGAGCAGCGTCACGAGATTATGTACAAGGCAGCCAATCTGCTGGGCGAGATGCGCGGCGACCTCATCGGCTGCATGTGCGCCATCACGGGCAAGACGGTTGTCGAGGGCGATGTGGAAGTCAGCGAGGGTATCGACTACTGCCGCTTCTACACCACCACGGTGAAGAAATACGAGAAACTTCCAGTAAACATAAAGGCTAAGGGCACCGTGCTGGTAATCAGCCCGTGGAACTTCCCCTGCGCCATACCTATCGGCGGACTGGTAGCCGCCCTTGCCACCGGCAACACTTGCATCCTGAAGCCAGCCACCGTGGCAGCTCCGGTTGCCAAGCTCTTTGCCAATGCCTTCTTCAAGGCTGGCGTTCCGCGTGAGGCCCTGCAGGTCATCATCACCGACCGCCCGTCTCTGAAGAAGCTCACTTCCAGCCCGGTAATCAAGCACGTTATCCTCACTGGCGGCACCGACACCGCACAGCAGATAGCACGTCAGACCCCGACCACTCCGCTCAGCGCCGAGACGGGAGGCAAGAACGTGATGATTCTCACTGCCAGCGGCGACCGCGACCATGCAATCATGAATGCCGTGCAGAGCGCCTTCGGCAATGCCGGGCAGAAGTGCTCCGCCTGCTCCCTCTTCTTCGTGGAGCAGAGCGTTTACGACAACCCAGTGTTCATATCAAAGCTTAAGGACGCTGCCACCAGCTTCAAGGTAGGCGGTGTGTGGAACGCTGGCAACAACTGCGGCCCGATGATAACAAACGCCAACGAGAAGCTCGAAAAGGCGTTCACTCTTGAGCCCGGTGAGGAATGGCTCGTTCCGCCACGCTTCCTCGACGATAAGAAGTACATACTTGCCCCGACGGTGAAGATGGGCGTTAAGCCTGGCAGCTACACCTTCCAGACTGAGCTGTTCGCCCCGCTGCTTGGCGTTGTGCCCGTGCGCGACCTCGACCACGCCATAGAGCTTGTCAACTCTCTGCCCTACGGTCTTACCAGCGGTCTCCAGTCGCTCGACGAGAAGGAGCAGCGCAAGTGGCGCGACAGCGTGATGGCAGGTAACCTCTACATCAACCGCGGCATCACGGGAGCCATAGTTAACCGCCAGCCCTTCGGCGGCATGAAGCTCAGCGCCTTTGGCGGCGGCCTTAAGGCAGGTGGACCGAACTATTGCTCTTCGTTCGTTAAGATAACCGACAAGCCTGGCGCTATAAAGCACTGGCGCGACGACTATGCCAAGGCTTACAAGCAGGAGTTTGAGCACGCCCAAGACTGGAACAACCTCCACGGAGAGCAGAACCTCTTCCGCTATCTGCCGCTTAAGAGCATTGCCCTGCGCGTGTTCCAGGGCGACAGTGCAGAGGATATCGCCAAGGTGGCTTACGCGGCTCACCTCGTGGGCACTCCGCTCACCATCAGCATCAGCGCCGCGCAGAAGGACCTGCTCTCGGGCATCTCTGGCGTGACAGTGCGCTACCAGGAGTTCGACGAGTTCCTCAAGGAAATCACCAACTACGAGCGTCTGCGCGTAATCACTCCCAATGTGCCGCTGGAACTCTTGCAGGAGACCACCCAGAAGGACAAGTACATTGCCCAGGGCAAGCCTCTCAACTGCGGTCGTGTGGAGCTGCTCCACTACATCAAGGAGCAGAGCGTGGCATTCGAGTACCACCGCTACGGCAGCATCATAGAGAAGCCGACTCTCGACTGATACTCAGCGTAAAGATAAGAGAGAGGGATGGACCGCCGATGGTTCACCCCTCTTTTTTGTGCGAGGGGTGCAGAAAGAGAGAGAGAGGCAGACCATGTTCTGGCCGCCTCTCTCCTTATTTAGAATATCAAGTCGCTGTATTTACTGCGGCTGCTTGCCAATATAGGCAAGGATACCACCATCCACGTATAGCACGTGACCGTTCACCGCGTCGCTGGCGTGAGATGCCAGGAACACTGCGGGACCGCCCAGTTCACTCGGGTCGAGCCAGCGGCCTGCGGGAGTCTTGGCGCAGATGAAGGAATCGAAGGGGTGACGGCTTCCGTCTGGCTGGCGCTCACGCAGGGGAGCTGTCTGCGGTGTGGCTATGTAGCCCGGGCCAATGCCGTTGCACTGGATGTTGTATTCTCCGTACTCCGAGCAGATGTTGCGGGTCAGCATCTTCAGTCCGCCCTTTGCCGCGGCGTAGGCGCTCACCGTCTCGCGTCCCAGTTCGCTCATCATCGAGCAGATGTTTATGATTTTGCCTTCCTTGCGCTCCATCATCTCTGGCAGCACTGCCGAGCTTACGATAAACGGGCCTACGAGGTCGATGTCTATCACCTGCTGGAACTGCTTGCGCTCCATCTCGTGCATGGGAATGCGCTTGATTATGCCAGCGTTATTTACCAGAATGTCTATCTGGCCCACTTCCTCGTGAATCTTCTGCACCAGGGCTTTCACGGCGTTCTCGTCCGTCACGTCGCAGATGTAGCCCTTCACGTTCTCCACTCCAGCCTCCTTGTAGGATGCCAGTCCGCGGTCCACGAGCTCCTGTTTGATATCGTTGAAGATGATGGTCTTTGCGCCGGCGGCCGCAAAAGCCTTAGCGATGTTAAAGCCAATGCCGTAAGAGGCACCGGTAATCCAGGCGTTTTTGCCTTCCAAAGAAAAAAGATTTGCCATAGCTATTAAATTTTAAAGTTAACGTATCTCCCCTGCAAATATAGTGAAAATAACTGTATGCTGTCGCTTGCGCTATAGTTTTTTTCTCCGCCTTGTCTATTTTACAGTCCGCCTGTATTCGTTGGGTCTCATGCCCACATAGAGGTTGAAGTATCTGCCGAAAAACGAGAGGCTTGCGAAGTTCAGCCTGTTGGCTATTTCCTTCACGCTCAGCTGCGAGTTCTCCAGTAGCGTCTTAGCCTCGCTCACCACCATGCTCACTATCCAGTGCGAGGCGCTCTGCCCGCTGCAGTCCCTCACCGCGTTGGAGAGGTAGCGCGGGCTCAGGTGCAGCTCCTTGGCGTAGAAGCCCACAGTGCGTTGCGTCTTGTAGTGGCGAAAGAGCGAGAGCATGAAGTTTTGGAATATCACGTCTTTGCGCCCTCTCGGTTTGCTGCTTTGCTGTCCGCCTTTCTCGCGGCACAGCATCACCTCCAGACAGAGCGTGCGCCCCAGGCTTTTCACCAGCTCCGCCTTCAGCCTCTCCGCCTGTTGGCTCTCTTTCAGCTGTGTGCCGCTCATGGCAGCCTTCAGCAGGTTCAGCATGCTCTCCACGCGGTTTTTCTCCTCCTCGTCCAGTTTCACGCAAGGCTGGCTTTTCAGCCGCAGCGCGCTCTCGGCGTTCACCGCCCTCATCAC
>JAJPYT010000029.1 GCA_021204845.1 Prevotellaceae bacterium
GCCCGAAGACAGCGGGAAGATTATCAGCGGCGGCCCCATGATGGGCAAGGCGTTGATAAACATGGATGTCCCCACCGCCAAAGGCACGTCGGGCATCTTGATTATGAACGACAAGGAGGCCAAACGCGGGGAGATAAAGACCTGCATCCGTTGCGCCAAGTGTGTGGATGCCTGCCCCATGGGTTTGGAACCTTTCCTGTTGGCCCAACTCGCCTCGCACGGTCTGTTTGAAAGTATGGAAAAAGAAAGAATCATGGATTGCATAGAATGCGGCTCTTGCCAATTCTCTTGCCCGGCCAACCGCCCGATACTCGACTACTGCCGGTTGGGAAAGAGCAAGGTGGGAGCGATGATTCGTGCACGTCAAGCTAAAAAATAAAGAAACATGAATAAACTAATCGTATCCCTTTCGCCCCACGTCCATAGCGGTGACACCGTGGAGAAGAACATGTACGGCGTGCTGGTGGCTTTGATACCCGCATTCCTCGTATCGCTTGTCTTTTTCGGAGCGGGAGCGTTGATTGTCACGGTCACATCCGTGCTTGCCTGCCTTCTCTTCGAGTGGTGCATAGGCAAATATATCTTGAAACAAGAAAGAACCACGATTGCCGACGGCTCAGCCATCATCACCGGCGTGTTATTAGCGTTCAACCTGCCCTCCAACCTGCCGCTTTGGATCATCATCTTGGGTGCCTTGTTCGCCATCGGCGTGGGCAAGATGGCCTTCGGCGGACTGGGTTGCAACCCGTTCAACCCCGCTTTGGTGGGACGTGTATTCCTGCTGCTCTCATTCCCCGCACAGATGACCTCGTGGCCTGTTCCCGGCCAGTGGATGTCCTATACCGACGCCGTTACGGGTGCCACGCCGCTCGCCGTGATGAAAGGCGTCATCAACGGTGTGCCGGGTTACTCCTTAAGTGACCTGCCCGGCGCTTTCGACCTGTTGATAGGCCATAACGGTGGCTGCATCGGTGAGGTAAGTGCTTTGGCGCTGCTCATCGGGTTCGTCTACCTGCTGTGCCGGAAAATCATCACATGGCACATTCCCGTCTCCATCTTGCTGACGGTGTTCGTCTTCTCGGGCATCATGTACTTAGCCCGTCCCGACCTCTATGTATCTCCGTTCATCCAGCTGGTATCCGGCGGTTTGATGCTGGGCTCTATCTTCATGGCCACGGATTACGTCACCTCGCCCATGACCCACAAGGGCATGGTGGTTTACGGCGTGTGCATAGGCCTCTTGACGGTGGTTATCCGTCTTTTCGGTGCCTATCCCGAAGGTATGTCGTTCGCCATCTTGATCATGAACGCCTTTACGCCGCTCATCAATACATATATCAAACCTAAGCGCTTTGGGGAGGTAGCGAAGAAGAAAAAATGAAAAAGCTTGAATCGTCTTTGAAGAATATGTTGTTAGTACTCACGGGGGTGACGGTCATCTCCGTGGCGATATTAGCAGTTGTGAACGAACTCACCAAAGGCCCCATCGAGATAGCCAATGCCAAGGCGCTGAGCGATGCGGTGAGCTTGGTGGTTCCCGGTTTCGACAACGACCCGATTGCAGAGAAAAAGGTCGAGAACTTGGACGGCGTGGAGTATGCCGTTTACCCCGCCTCGAAAGGGGGAAAGTCCATCGGCGCGGCCGTAGAGGCCACCTCCATGGGATTCGGCGGCGAACTGAAAGTATTGGTAGGCTTCGATGCCGAGGGAAACATCTTGGACTATTCGGTTTTGTCACACTCCGAGACGCCCGGTTTGGGTTCCAAATCCACCGAGTGGTTCAAACAGGGGAACAAGGGTGACATTACCGGCTTGAATCCCGGCCAAGCCCCGCTCACGGTGAGCAAGGACGGCGGACAGGTAGACGCCATTACCGCCTCCACCATCACCTCACGTGCCTTCTTGAAGGCAGTGAACGCCGCCTACGCCGCCTTTAGCGGCGAGCGCACCGACGGATTGACGGGTGCCACCCAAAAGGCCGTGCAGGCCGCACCCGAAGAGGGTGAAGAGCCCCAAGCGGCCGCTATAACCGACAATAACGAAGAAGAGAAAGGAGCGGACAATGAGTAACTTTAAAATTCTGATGAACGGGATTATCAAAGAGAATCCCACATTCGTGCTCTTGCTTGGTATGTGCCCCACGCTGGGTACTACCTCATCGGCCATCAACGGTATGGGCATGGGATTAGCCACAGCCTTTGTGCTTATCTGCTCCAACGTGGTCATCTCGGCCATCAAGAACCTGATACCCGACAAAGTGCGCATTCCCGCCTTCATCGTGGTCATCGCCTCGTTCGTCACGCTGTTGCAGATGCTCATGCAGGCCTACGTACCCGCACTCTACGCCACCTTGGGACTCTTCATCCCGTTGATAGTGGTGAACTGCATCTTGTTGGGCCGTGCCGAAGCCTTCGCCGCCAAGAACGCCCCGATAGCTTCTTTCTTTGACGGATTGGGCATGGGCATCGGTTTCACCATCGGCTTGACCCTCTTAGGTGCCGTGCGCGAGCTGCTTGGTACAGGCAAGATATTCAGCTTGGGCATATTCCCCGAAGATTACGGCATGCTGCTCTTCGTGCTGGCCCCGGGCGCGTTCATCGCCTTGGGATTCCTCATCGCGTTGGTAAACAAGCTCAAGAAGGCATGAGTATAAGGCAAACATCATCTACTAACGTTTAACAAGTCAATCAGATTATGCAATATATACTGATATTCATCTCGGCAATCTTTGTCAACAACATTGTATTGTCACAGTTCTTGGGCATCTGTCCGTTCCTCGGCGTATCCAAGAAAGTAGATACGGCGTTGGGTATGTCGGCGGCCGTGACATTCGTGCTCACCATCGCCACCATCGTCACGTTCCTTATCCAGAAGTTCGTGCTCGACACTTTCGGGTTGGGCTACTTGCAGACCATCACTTTCATCCTTGTCATCGCCTCGCTGGTACAGATGGTGGAGATTATCCTCAAGAAGGTATCTCCCGCCCTCTATCAGGCATTAGGCGTGTTCTTGCCGTTGATCACGACCAACTGCTGCATCTTGGGTGTGGCCATCCTCGTCATCCAGAAGAACTACGACCTCTTGACCGGTGTGGTTTACGCCTTCTCCACGGCCTTGGGCTTCGGCTTGGCCTTGACGCTCTTTGCCGGCCTGCGCGAGCAGATGAGCTTGGTGAAGATACCCAAAGGCATGCAAGGCACTCCCATCGCCCTTGTAACGGCAGGCTTGTTGGCCATGGCTTTCATGGGCTTCTCCGGCGTGGTAAAAATCTGACCGCATGGCAAGGGTATTCCAAATAAATTGCTTACTTTTGTAGCATAACGATAACCTAAGTCAAATTATCAGCGTATGAAAGAAAAGATTTTAGTTACAGGCGGAACCGGTTACATAGGCTCGCACACGGTAATCGAACTCCAAAATGCAGGGTATGAAGTGGTCATCATCGACAACCTGTCCAATTCCAGTGCCGACGTGGTAGACAACATCGAGAAGGTGACGGGCATCCGTCCCGC
>JAJPYT010000167.1 GCA_021204845.1 Prevotellaceae bacterium
AGTCGGCAGTTTGGATGCATATTCCACAACAGAGGAAATGGAAGGCTATGTGGCTAAGCAGTTGGAAAGCATTAACTCTAAGCTGGAAAGCATAGGCGACGGCAGCTTCGATGAGCTCCTTACAAGCATTGCCACTCTTAAGACTGACCTTGAGACCGCTCAGGGCGACATTACAAACTTGCAAGATGACTTAGCCAAGATCAACGAGAACCTCGGCTTGGAGATGCAGCGCCTGAAGAGCCTCGTGTTCGTTCCTGAGGTTTACGTCAATGGTATTGAATGCATACGTTTCGCCACTTTGGAGTATAAGGATTGGGGAAGCTCCAGCAACTGGACGGATGACGCGGCTCCGACAAAAGCAGACTCCTATTATATCAGTGACAGCGAGCTGGAGGTACAGTATCTGGTTAACCCAAGCAACGTTTCCAAGGAGTCTATCGCGGGGACTCCGTCGTTCATAGCTAACACTGCTGAGGACATTGCCACTAAGGCTATTACCAGCGCTCCTATCGAAGTGGCTAAATACAGTATCTCCAATGGAGTCATGACTCTGAATCTTAAGAAGACTGACGTAACAAGTAATTTTGGCAAATCGACCTCTGACTTCACTATCGTTGCCCTGAAGGCCGTCATCGCTGACAAGTATCTGACCGATGAGGAGAGTGAGAATGGCGAAGAGATAGCCGTTTACTCCGACTGGGCACGTCTGTATGAGTCCACAGTCACTCCAGGCATCCACAGCACTATCAAAGGTATGGGTGTTGACGACAGCGGTAAGATGACCGAGAGTTACTCAAGCAGCACTTCAAGCTCGCACTACTGGGCATATAGCGCAGTCTATCCAAATAAGAACGGAACATCAAGCGACAACGCTCTTCCCAGCACTTACGCTGAATACCAAATCGCAAAAGAAGTTTATTATGAGGATGAGATAGACCTTCGCACCCTTGTGATGGTTTGTGGCCATGACGGCGAGCAGTACGATTTGAACAACTATAACCTCGCTTTCGAGTTCCACCTGATGGACTATTATCTCGATAACGAAGGCAGCACGACTGATGCTACCAACCAGAAACTATTCGCCAAGCTGGCAGATGACGGTTACACGCTCTATTCCACAGCACGAGACAACGAGACTACCAAGAACCGCGACGCTATCTCCAAGGAGCCAGTTATCCAGGTTGTATTGAAAGACGTGGCTAACGGTACTGTAGTGGACGTTCGTTACTTCAAGATTAGGTGGATTGACAAAATATCCACTGTGAATTACGGCCAACTCTGCGACGACTTCACAGAAACGTACGTATGTGGTAAGCCATACGAAGAGACGATAGGCGAAAAAGCACTCAACGACTTATATACCTATTGTAAGATGAGCAAAACAGAGTTCCACACCTACTACACATTGGACACAAGTCTTTATGCCTCACCGGATGACGCTACTAACCGAACCAATGTGGAAACTGAACTCGGTACAATAGAGGACCTTGTAGATGGAAGTGGTTCTGGCACGACACATAACCTCAAGTGGTCATTCAACGCCACTAACACTAAGTTCAAAGCCTCTCAGGCTGATTATGCAGCAGGATTCAAGACTGTTGTCGCTTATGGATGTTTCTATAGCAACAGCAATGACAACGACCGTATCATATTCAGCGTTACTGTAACTCTGACCATATCCAAGATGGAGTTGGCGGACACACACAATGGAACCATGTGGAAGGATAATGTGCTTGCGAAAGCTGCAACCCTTGAAGGAACGGGTCAGACTTACGGTCTCGACGAGGGTTATGAAACAACAATGTTGTTAGCTAACTTACTGCAGGCATATTCCTCAAATCCAAGTTTAGTGTGGGATCTCGGCAAATTCAACCCGGCAAATAGTGACCTCGTCTACGACGACGACGGCATCTACTTCGAGTTTAATTCCAGCACTTTCACATTTGGTGATTATACTTATGGGTGTGTAAACAATGATTACACTGTCCTCAAATACAGCACCGATGGTGGCAGGACTTGGGCAGGTGACGCAGCTATTCTCTCGGAAAGCGTTGGCAACAACTCAAAAGACCGGGAAAACAATATCCTTATCCAGCTCGTTGAGGAAACAGATTATGGCACATCTGCAAGTACCCCAACCGCTGGAGCGAAGAACCTTTTAGGTCATGAGATTCCTGTCAAGCTGCACGGAGTATATTGTGATATGGAAGACGATCTCGATGTGTTCAGCGTGATGTTCTATGAGCCATTGACACTGACAGTATCTGATGCTTCTGCATCAATTGCCGCTTCCAGTTCGTCTACTGCCACGACTATAACGTTGGGAGACGGCAAGATCACTCTTACAGAGAACAAGGATGTTGTGTCTGATGCCCGCACAGTATATTCCACGAAGAAGAATTCAAGCAAGACCTCAACTGAGAAAAACAATGAGACACTGCTTATGCCATGGTACGGTATTGACACCGATAATCCCATCGTGTTTGATCTTGATAACATGACAGTTGGCGGCAAATCATTCAATTCAGGTGATTACGCATTGTACGAACTTACTGCTGAATTGGCTTCTGACGGAACAATTTCTATTACGTTCACGAACAACAGTGGTAACAGTATCATCAATGGCTTCGACGTTAATATACCGTTCACCATCAAGAGCAAGTGGCAGGATCTGACAAGCTCACTGGTTGTGAGAATTGTTGGTATCAACGATTGAGTGATTGCAGAAACGGATTAGAGCGAGGTAAACTCTGTAAATAACGGAAAGACACCATTTCCACCTCGGAGTGGTGTCTTTCTTCTTCCAAAAAACAACGTACTGATATGAAGAAGAAAGTTTTGACGGCAAAGGCGCTGCTCCCGGTCATTGGGATGAGCCTCCTGCTATGCGTTGTATGCTGGTCGTGCGGCAAGGGGAACGGGAAAGCCCAAAAGCCCCTGTTCACAGCCGAGGACACTACTATAGTGCTGCAACTGACGCAAGAATATCTGAACCATGTGCACGACGGCGAATATGACGCCGCAATCGCCATGCTCCACGACATAATGAACGACAGTGTGCGCGACCTTACGCAGGAGAGGGAGGAGAGCATCAGGGAACAGCAAAGAATGTTCCCCGTGGTGAACTACCGGCTGGACGAGATGGAGTTTGTGGATGAGCACCGCGTGCAGGTGAGCTATGTGATAGAGTTCTTCGAGAAAGAGCCGGGCAGCAGCATCCCCAACACCATAAAGCTGAGGTTCGTGCCGCAGAGGATAAAGGACCAGTGGTATCTGGAGCTGTCAGAAATAGCTACCTCAAGACGTACAAAATTGATAGAAAGACACTAACCGAAGAAAGGGAAAGAAGCATGAAAGCCAAATCAATGATAATAGCGTTGACACTCGCCCTGCTCGCCCTGCCCGCGATGGCGGAGGAGTCGGGGAGTGAATACGAGTTCAGGAAGCACGCCTACCTTCAGCTTCAGG
>JAJPYT010000192.1 GCA_021204845.1 Prevotellaceae bacterium
GAACGAGGTGGATGCCGTATTAGTATTGGTATAGGTGTTCTCTGCCGTGAGACCACGCCCAAATGACCAGTTTTGGGATGCTGAGGCAGCAAGGTTGGGCAGGCGCGAGTTTTTCGCCGTACTGACATCTATCTCTCGCTGTTGTCGTGTGATGTCCTGCTGCTTTACTGTGATGTTATTGTCAAGAGCATATTGGATGCATTCTTGCAACGACCATTGATGCTGCTGGGCAAGACATCCTACCGCAAAGAATGAGAACACGGATATGATAAAAAATAATCTTTTCATGTGTGTGGCGTTTATGTATTATTCACTCGCTTTCTGCGGTCCTCTCACCTTATCTTTTGTAGTCAGTCCGCTCTTTATCTCGATGTTCACCCCGTCACTTAGTCCTGTGGTAACTTTTTTGCGCTCGTATTTGTTGTCCTTGCCGTCACCTGTCATGACATAGACGTATGTGTCGCCATCGCTGAACTCAATAGCACTTTCGGGTACGGAGAGGACGTTTGGCTTTCTTTCGAGGACAATCTCTGCATTAGCACTGTAACCGGAACGGATCTCATTGCCTTGCGGAACGGTTACGGCTGCCTTAATCTCAAACTGGTTGGCTCCGTTGTTCTCGGTGGCTTTCGGGGAGATATACTCCAAAGAAGCATCGAATGTAAGGTCTTGCAACGCACCGATAGTGATTTTCATCGGCATGTCCACAACAAGCTGTCCCACATCTGTCTCATCTATGTTGCCACGGAAAATTATGTCACTCATGTCTGCTACTGTAGCGATTGTGGTTCCGTCGTTGAACGTGTTACTAAGAATTACCGAGTTGCCCACCTTAACCGGCACGTCAAGGATTATGCCACTGATGGTGGAACGGATTAGAGTACTGCTGGCGTTGGCGTTACTGCTTGATACACCGTCACGCACCACTTCCAATGCATCTATTGCGGCGACTTTCTCCTCACGTGCTTGGTTCAGTTCAAGAAGCACATTGTCGTACTCGTCAGCACTGACCAATTGTCTGTCGTAAAGGTTCTTCTCACGCTCATAGTTGATTTCTGCCTGTTTCAGGTTAACTTCAGCAAGACGCACACGACTTTCGGCGGAACTAAGACTGCCCATGTCGGGTATCACCTTCACTTTGGCAATCACCTCGCCCTCTTGCACCCTGTCGCCTGCATCCTTGTACAAGTCGGTGATGATACCACTAATCTGTGGCTTCACCTCCACCTCGTCGCGCGGTTCTATCTTTCCTGTTATCACGGTTGTCCTACTGATTTCCATAACCTTCGGAGTAAACTCCTCATAAACCACAGGTTGCGGCCGTGACTTCATGTACAGGAACACGAATGTCGCAACGAAAAGCAGGATGATAAGAACTGCAATTACATACTTCACATACTTTTTCATATTATCTCTTTTTTATCTTTTAATTCTTATTTTGTACAAACAATTTTGCAAGCAAGTAGCCAACCAAATACTCAAGCAAAATTGAATTTTTATCTTTTATTTTTTATTTTTTATTTTGCGCCACCGGCGCATTATTCGTCTCTCATTGCATCAACCGGTTTTATTGCCATTGCCCTGAAAGCTGGCACGAGACCAGCGAGGACACCCAACAGACTGAGCAGCAGGGTGGATACCACGGCGGTGGCAAAGCTCACCTGGAAATGTGTATTCACCACGCCATCGGTGGTATTCGACATTTCCATCAGTTCAAGTATGATGACGGCAAACAGTATTCCGCTCATGCCAGCCACAAGGGTAAGTACGATGCTTTCGGAAATTATCTGAGACAGGATGTTTTTCGGGGTTGCTCCTATGGCACGTCTGATTCCTATTTCGGTTGTTCTCTCCCTCACCGTAACCATCATAATGTTGCTTACTCCTATTGCCCCTGCGAGTAGCGTTCCTATTCCAACGAGCAGTATGAGGAAGTTGACACCAGAGAAAAGGTTGTCAAGCATTCCAAACATTACTTCTGTGTTGAACACTACTATTGCTTTCTCATCATTTGGTGATATCTTGTGAGCTTCAGCTACTACAGTTCTCATCTTCTGCGTGATACTCTCCATTGTAACGCCAGGTTTGGCGGTTACACATATAATATGCACACTGTCACCGAGGTTGTATGCTTTCTGCATCATGGAAAGCGGTATGACAATTGCCTGGTCGGGGTCTCCTCCAATCTGTATGTTACCTGTCTGGAAATTCACTCCTACAACATCATAGTAGATTTTATCGATACATACTTTCTTGCCGCATGGGTCACCACCGTCAGGGAATAAGTCATTGTACACTCTTTTCGCAATTACGCATACTTTACGGTTCTGTTGTATGTCCATATCGTTGAGGTAACGCCCATAAACGATGTTCGGAGCATCCACATTACGGTAGTCGGGTAATAAACCTTGAATGTAACAGTCTGCCTTGTTTTCCTGGTATGTGGCACTGCCTCCCCAATGTGCCACCATTGGTGACACCGTCTCTAATTCGGGTACTTGCAGCTTGAGGCGTTCCACATCTTTATATACCATGCTCCACTTGCGCCCTTTCTGGAATCCTGCGAAGGGCTTAGTGGTGTCATCAGCGAAGATAATTGCTGCATTCGATGCGAAGCCCTCAAAGTTGTCATTCAACATCTCCTTCAGTCCGTTGCCCCCTCCGATGAGTGCCACGAGCATGAACACGCCCCAGAATACACCGAAACCCGTAAGGAAACTGCGTGTCTTGTTCCTTGACAGCGTGTCTATTATCTCCCGAAATCTATCTGTATCTATTCGCATTCTGAATTAAGAATTAAGAATTAAGAATTAAGAATTCGCTCTTGCCAGGCTCCTTGTTTGCGGTATGCCAAGCATGAAGAAAATCAACTCTTTTAACATCACCGAATGTATTTTCCAATTTCATATCAAACATTAATGAAAGTTCCGATTAAGCGAGAGCAATGTCAAGCTCGCTTGAACATTGCCGAGCGTGAGGAACTTCACGCGATAGCGTAATTTTTAATTTTTAATTTTTAACTTTTAATTTTATTCCGCTCTCAACGCCTCAATCGGTTTGATTTTCGCGGCTTTGCGGGCAGGAACTAATCCTGCGAGGGTACCGGCTAATATCATCACGATTGTCGCTCCGATGCACACGTCTATTCCCACAGTAGGATTGTAAAACATGGTAGCCTCGAACATGCCGCTGTTTACGGTGGTATGACCTATTGTGGCGTCCATATACTCGTTGGCTGCCACTCCAAGTACCATGCCTATGTAGCCGAAGAAAGTAGTGATTATAACACTTTCGATAATTATGAGCCGCAATATAGACATAGGTTTTGCTCCTATTGCCTTGCGGATGCCGAACTCACGGGTGCGTTCCCTCACTGTGATGAGCATGATATTGCTCACTCCCACGATACCGCTAAGCAGGGTGA
>JAJPYT010000164.1 GCA_021204845.1 Prevotellaceae bacterium
GGACGTGCAGAACGCCGCTCCTGAGGTTAACGCTAACCTCGCACTGATGGCACTGCGCAACGGTGACACCGCCAACGCTGAGACTTATCTGGCAAAGGCTAATGGCGCCAGCACTTATAACGAGGTTCTGGGTTGCCTGAACATCGCTAAGGGCAACTACGCACAGGCTGCTTCCAGCCTGGCTGGCACGAACACCAACTCACAGGCTCTGGCTGAGATTCTGAACAACGACTATGCAAGCGCTGCTAACACGCTGCAGAACGTGCAGAATGCTGATGCCACCACTTCTTATCTGAAGGCTGTGCTTGCAGCACGCACCAACGACGCATCTGGAGTAGCCAGCAACTTGCAGGCAGTAGCCCAGCAGGATAGCGCACTGGCAGCCCGTGCTAAGGATGACCTTGAGTTTGAAAACTATTCAAGCGCTGTGAACCAGTAAACACGGCTCATGCGCCAACTGGCATATCTAACAATTCTTCCCTTGCTGTTCTTCTCTTGCAGAGGCGGCAAGGGAAGAATTCGTATAGAGGGTTCCTTCCAGAACCTTAATCAGGTCGACTTCCTCATCTATAGTCCGAACGGGGGCTTTGAGGACATTGACACTTTGCATCTGCTGAAAGGAAAGTTCCGCAAGAACATTCCTCTGAAAGGTGGTCCATACACTTTCACCATCATCTACCCTAACTTCGCTACTCTTTCCTTCGTTGCGTCAGAAGGAGACAATGTACGCATAGACGGTGATGCTCTCGCTCTTGCTGATGTGCTGGTGCAGGGCGCAGACTCGGTTATCACACTGGAAAATGAGGTAGTGGAAGAAAGGCTGAAGGTAGGCCAACGCTTGCCCAAAGTGGATATTATAGAGAAAAGCAGACGGTCTGGGCGTTATATGTTAATAGGATTCTGGGCGAATTGGAGAGGTGGAGCCAGCGTCGTGAACACGCAAATCAAGCGTTCCATAGAGGACTACGGAGACCAGATCTGTGCCCTCAGCTACTCTCTCGATATAGACCAACGCATCCGCCAGGCCGCAGTAGGCAATGACAGCACTGCCTGGGACTCGTATTGCGACTATCTTGCCTGGGACAGTCCTGCAGTCCGCACGTTGGGAATCAACAACATCCCCTACATGATTCTCCTCGACCCCAACGGCAAGATCGTGGCCAAAGGCTCTAACTTCAGGAACGACATTGAGCCTTCGCTCCAAAAGAAGCTGAAGAAGAAAAAGAAGAAAGAAGAGCAGAAATAACAGCTATATAGCTGATCAGCTAATCTGACTACCTGGCTTCACGAGGCGCTCTGTAGTGGTTACACTGACACTGCCGTCGTTGTTTTCGGCTGATAGTATCATGCCTTCGCTAACAAGACCATTCTTGAACTCACGCGAAGCGAGATTAGCGACAAAAAGAACCTGCTTGCCAACAAGTTGCTCTGGCTCATACCACTGGCTGATGCCGCTCACAATGGTTCTGTCACCAAGACCATCAGCTATCTTGAATTTCAAGAGTTTCTTCATCTTAGGCACACGCTCGCACTCAAGCACTGTACCCACTCTTATATCCAGTTTTTGGAAGTCATCATACGAAATGGTGTCCTTCACTGGCTTAGCCTTATAGTCTGCCTCCTCATTAGCCTTGATGGTTGCCTCAAGCTTCTTTATTTGCGCCTCTATGACCTCATCTTCTATCTTACTGAACAGAAGCGAGGGTTTGGGCAACTGACTCCCGGCAGACAACAAGTCTGTGCGTCCGAGATCTTCCCATGAGAGGCTGTCCATAGCAGTCATCTGACGCAGACGCTCACTGCTGAAAGGTAGGAAACACTGGAAAGCTATGGCCAAATTAGCCGTTATCTGGAGAGATACATAAATGATAGTTTTTACCCTTTCTGGGTCCGTCTTGACAACTTTCCATGGCTCACAATCTGCGATGTATTTATTGCCTGTGCGTGCGAGGGTCATAGCCTCCTTCTGGGCCTCACGGAATTTGAAACCTTCAAGCAGTTGCTCCAACTTTCCCTTTACCTCTGACACGGCCTTTAGCGTCTCGCGGTCGTAGTCGGTGTATTCCACAGGCGCAGGCACAGCTCCATTGTAATACTTCTGGGTCAATTGTAATGCCCTATTAACGAAATTACCATAGACAGCCACCAACTCGTTGTTACAGCGAGCCTGGAAATCTGCCCATGTGAAGTCGTTGTCCTTAGTCTCTGGTGCATTGGCAGTAAGCACATAGCGCAACTCATCTTGTCTGTCGGGAAGTTCCTGCAAGTATTCGTTCAGCCAAACGGCATAGTTCTTCGAAGTGCTTATCTTGTTCCCCTCCAAATTCAGAAACTCGTTACTGGGCACGTTGTCAGGCAAAATATAGCCCCCATGAGCCCTAAGCATGCTGGGGAACACTATACAATGGAACACGATATTATCCTTGCCTATGAAGTGGACAAGCCGTGTCTCGGGGTCTTTCCACCACTTCTCCCAGGGTCCGAGTTCGGGACGGAGCTCACACAGTTCCTTCGTGTTGCTTATGTAGCCTATCGGGGCATCGAACCACACATAGAGCACCTTGCCCTCCTGACCCTCTATGGGCACGGGAATGCCCCACTCCAAGTCACGGGTCACGGCACGAGGTCTCAAGCCCCCATCTAACCAGCTCTTACACTGCCCATAAACGTTGGGACGCCATTCCTTATGTTCCTCCAATATCCATTTCTCCAGCCAAGGCTGGTCTTTGTCTAAAGGGAGATACCAATGTTTGGTAGCCTTGCGCACCAGCGGATTGCCAGTCTCGGCATTATAAGGATTTATCAGTTCCTCAGGAGAGAGGGTGGCACCACAATGCTCACACTGATCTCCATATGCCTCGGGATGGTGGCAACGCGGACATTCGCCTCTGATATTCCTGTCGGTCAAGAAGTGCCCCGTAGCCTCATCGTAAAACTGCTCAGTAACCTGCTCGGTGAGTTTACCATCATCGTAGAGTTTCTTGAAGAAGTCGCTTGCCAGCTGGTGATGCGTAGGGCTGGTGGTGCGGCTATAAATGTCGAAAGAGATACCGAAATCTGCGAACGACTGCTTTATGAGATTATGATAGCGATCCACCACATCCTGCACACTGACACCCTCTTTCCTCGCCCTGATAGTCACTGGCACACCGTGCTCGTCGCTTCCACACACGAATATGACTTCCCCACCCTTGAGCCTAAGATATCTGGCATAGATGTCGGCTGGCACATAAACTCCTGCCAAATGTCCGATATGCACAGGACCATTAGCGTATGGCAAGGCCGCAGTTATAGTAGTTCTCTTGAATTTCTTTTCCATAACAAATATTTTATGTGCAAATTTAATAATTTTACTTCACAAACTTTGCTTCTGCGGTGAAAAAGAGAAGCGAAGGAAGCAAGATACGTAGGGATATTCAGC
>JAJPYT010000199.1 GCA_021204845.1 Prevotellaceae bacterium
CATAAAATCATTTGAGTATGGTAAGGAGAAGAAGAACAAACACAGGTATTCCAGGACTGTCTTTCTCATGGAAGAGGGCATTGGGTATTTCAAGGGCAAGAACTAATTTCGCCCGCAAAACTGGCATCCCAACCACAAGAGCTGGCATGGAGCGCAAAATAGGAAACACCATCCTTAAAGCCCTGTTCGGAAAATAACCACTATGCAACCGCAACGCATCTGTGTTAATATTAAGATAATAGTTTTGGCTTTTGTATATCCATAACTGATTCAGTTGCTCGGAATTTCCAAACAACTGAATCGATTAATAAAGTGGATTACAGTTTTATTCTGTATTTTGCGCCAACGGTAAGCCATGTCCCTGGTTGGGGAACATTACCGTAATCGAAATATTCCTTGTCGAATAGGTTGTTGGCTTCTACATAGATGTTATATGATGATTTGTCCCATGACAGTCGGGCATCGGTTATGAAATATGGCTTGTAATCATGACTTACGCCGTTGATGTCGGAATATGAGCCGATGCGCTGCTGATAACGGCAGTTTATGTTCAGATTCAAGTCGTGTATGATTTTAAGTTGGAGCGATGCCGTGAACTTATGGCGCAGGTATTCCAATGCGTAGAGCGATTGTATGTTTGGCTCCCGTTTCTGGTTCTGGTCTATATACGAATATGCGATGTTGAAATTCCTCACTACTTTTTGCGCAGGAATTAGTTGGTTGAAGTCGATGTTTACTGATGCCTCCGCACCGTATGATGTGATGCGTGCATGGTTGACGGACTCCCATACGGCTTCCGTTCCGAGGGACGAGTCCATAATCCAGTCAATCATGTTTTTCCCTGCATGGCGATATAGAGAGAGTTGTGCCCGTATGGCATTTGATGTATAGCGTATGCCGAGTTCGAAAGCTGACATTTCCTCTGGTTTCAGGTGTTTGTCCGCCTTGTGACCGTCAACGGAATAATAGAGTTCCGTGAATGTCGGCATACGGAGGGACGAATTGTAGGATGCGAAAATACGCAGGCAGTCGATAGGGGAGATGCCCACGTCTATTCCAGGGTATATTTTCATCGGCATCTCATTCCATGTGTTTTTAACTGCCACGAAACCGGCTGATACATCGAGCCAACTAAGGTGAACGTTGTGCTCAAGGGAAATACTGAGGTTAGTGCGGTTCAGTCCGAGGTCGTATTGTCTGTCTGTACCATGTATCGGGATTGCTGTGCCGAGCGGTTCTCCGAGGTTGCCACTCTTTAAATCCTCATTGCGGCATTCTGCTCCAATGGAGGTACGCCCAAGTATCCAGTCGAAGTAACTGTTGAGGTTCATTCCCATTATGTCCATCCTGTTGTAGTTGTATGGGGAACGGTTAGGTGCGTTTCTATAAAATTCGTAGCGGTCGCTGAAACGGTTCCAATATATGGTTGGTGAGAAGTGAAATCGCCCTGTTTTAGTCTCTGCACGTAGGGCGGTGTAAATCTTGTTGGTATGCTCATATTGCTCATCTGAACGCACGCTGTAGAATGTGTTGGAGCCCCAGCCTTTTAAACTCATTCCCGCATGCCAACTTACTAATACCTGATTGTCTTCGTAACGCCCTTGATAGAATGCCTTGACGTTTTCAAAGTCGGAGTTGAGGTGATGTGCCTCACTGCGGGAATATCCATCGCTTCTTGTGTAATTTGCACTGACAGAATTGCTCCAATGACCTTTGGTGAGCGACAGGCGAAGTCCTCCACTTGCATAACCGAAAGAGCCGCCTTCGGCACGGATGATTATCTCGTTTTGTCCAAGTCCGTTTGGTATTATGTTGATTGCTCCTGCCAACGATGATGTGCCGAAAACCCTGCCTGCCGGTCCTTCGGTAACGGTAATCTGACTGACATCCCACAGGTCGAAAGGCATGTCTAAGCCGTTGTGCGCCGTCTGTGGGTCACAGACGTTGACTCCGTCCAACAAGAGTGCGACATGTTCTGAAGTTCTGCCACGGATACCGATGTCGGTCTGTGCTCCAAGTGCGCCACGCTGTCTTACGTCCACGCCAACCACATTTTTCAATGCATCGTTCACGCTCTGCGATGGCATATCCAACAGCATATCTCTTGACAACACCGTTACCATGCGCACGGCACTTGCTTTTGGGCGTGGCACTCTCGAACCGGTAACGCCAACCTCATCGAGCATTACAGTACGCTCTGACATATCCTGAATGGTGTCTTTCGGAGCGACAGTCTCGTCTGTCTTTTTTATGATTACAGAATCATCCGCCTTGTCCGTTTCCTGACCACGGATCACCAATACCCCCTCATTAGGGCTTTGTCCCACATCGGTCTGGGCATTTACTGTTTCCCGACCGTTTTGCAATGACTTGCTTGCACGCTCAACGTCAGTACTGATTCCGTCTGCCTTTGCGTATGTGAGTGTAGCCACGCTCAATGTGCCGATTATCACTTCCTTGCCTAAGCAGGCGAACAGGGCATATCCCTTGCGAGTGAAATGCTTGAACTTAATAGGTTTGCCGATACTGATACGGGATAGCAATGCCTGTCCCTTACTTCTAAAACTCTCTGCGTTGCTGCTATCTTCCTGTTTTCTCCAGGAAAAAAGCGCACGCTCCCAACGGTACAAGCAGCGTGATTTCACGCCCCCGTACCTTTCTGAATTTGATGTAAACATATATGACTTATAAAATTAAAAAGCCGTCTTGCGTTTGCAAAACGGCTTCAAATATAGTGCAAAAACATGTTCCCTCCCTCTCAATACATGTTAATGTTAATCAAATTATATTTATTGATATTGTGATGTGAAATCAATTGGAATTTTACGCTGGAAAGCTGGTGCATATTGAGCTTTCAACAACCAATATGATGCAAGTATCGGTTTTACGTTAAATTCTTCTGCCAATGCATTAGCGGACATCAATTGACTTTTACGCTTGCGTTCAAAAACGGTTTTTCGCAGATTGTCACCATTAAACAAATATTCGTTGGCGAATTTATTCGCTTCTTTTTCGTATTTGTTATGATTGGCTTTCGATTCATTTATATTTCCTTCGTAAATTTCTACATCTTTATGAAGTATAGCATGCCCAAATTCATGGAATAAAGTAAACCAGCATGATATAAGGTCATGACCTCTGTCTGAAATTTGGATGAGAGGTTTTCCGTCTATCCAACGAATGGCACCATAAACTGTTTTTGGTAATGATGGAACAAAAACTAATCCTACCCCAAAAGATGATAATATTGAAGGTAATTTCTTGAAATAATCGACATCTTCAATATGTGATTTCCATTCTCTTGAATCAATCCAATCCCTTAAACCTTTCTCATTGTAATTAGGGAGATTCATTGCCTGAAAATCAAGTTCTCCACGGCGCAACCATGCATACAGATTTATCGGATCAATATTGA
>JAJPYT010000194.1 GCA_021204845.1 Prevotellaceae bacterium
AGGAAAATGTACCTGGAGTCGGCATGTGTCATCCTATAGATAAGGTCTGTCTTATCTATATATACATAACCGCCCTCTATCAAGAGAGAGAAGGTCTGCATCCCTAACGGGTAGCGCTGCCGCGGGAGTAAACTCATATCATCTCTGTGTTTTGCTGGCAAATATATGCATTATTTCCTTAGAGAGCAAATTCTTGACGCTTGAAATCACACGTCTGTTCCCCTCGCAGTCCCCCGCCCGCTTGACATCCCTTTCGCGGGCAAACTCTTGCCAACGCCTCACTTCAGCCACTTACCCCCGTTGTCACCGTACCAGTCGGCTATCGCCTCCTCCAGCGTGTAACGGAACTTGTAGCCCGAGCTTGCGAGTTTCCTCCCGCTGATATTTGTTGAGACCATCAGCTTTCTCACCCTGGCGGGGCATATCCCCATCGGCGCTCCCAGACAGCCTATCACCGCGGCGGCCGGCATCAGCGCCCACGAGGGAATCAGGGGGACAAAGCGCTTCATTCCAGTCACGCGCTTCATTGTCTCCACTATCCTTTCTATGCTGTATGCCGGCTCGAACGTGCAGTTGTAAATCTCCACCCCGCTCATCTGGCTTTCAATGCACCAGAGCATGAAACGCACCAGTTCCTTCACATATATGCACGCCTTGATGGTGTCCTTCCTGCCCGGATACACGAACTTTCCGCCTCTAATTCCCCAATACAGACGGGTGAAATTGCCGTTCTCCCCCTTTCCGAACACCACGCCCGGGCGCACGATTGTGAGCTGCCGCCCCGCCGCCCTTGCCTGCCACGCCATGTGGGTCTTCTCAGCCACAAGCTTGGAGATCCCGTATGGCGTGTTTGGCGTGGGGAGTGTCGTCTCTTCCTTCAGCTCCTCTGCCGCGCCATAGGGGGCGATGGACGAGGTGAAGACAATCCTTCTTATTCCATGCCGCTCGGCGAAAGCGCACACGTTCTCCGCGCCCCTCATGTTTGTCTCGAAGTAGGCATAATCGGGATGCCCCGGCGTGCGGTGCACAGCCGCGAGGTTGAATATCACGTCGTCCGCGGTGGATTCAAGCGGAAGGTCGTATATCGGCTTTCTCACGTCGCAATAAATGTATGCGGATTGCCTCGTTTGCCCATCCGCGACTGGTGACTTCCACTGCCTGATTGTTGTGTATTCCTCCAGCTCCTTCCCTGTCATTCCGCCGGCGTCCAGCCTCGCGGGGTCCACAATGTCCAGATTCCATATCCTCGCCTCTCTGTCGTGCTCGCGCAGCAGATTCGCCAGATGCGTGCCTATAAAGCCTGTACCGCCTGTTATTATATAGTTCATGGTTAATTATTTTTCCTGTTAATCGTTTAATGTCCTTCCCTCATAGATCGCCTTGTAGCGTTTCGCCATCAGGTCCGCATTGTAGTTCCTCGCCACATCCAGCGAGGCTCTCGCGGCAAGCGCCTGCCCGTCTATTTTCCCGTCGGCTACCGCCCTTATCCTGTCGGCGTACTCTTCCGCGGTGTCGCAGACGAATCCGTTCTCACCGTTTCTTATCACGTCCCTGTTCCCAGCTATGTCGCTTACCAGACACACCTTCTTCATGTACATGGCCTCAAGCAGCGATATGGGCAGCCCCTCCCACAATGAGGGGAGGATGAAGAAGTCCGACTCTCCCAATATCCCAAGCGCCCTGTCTCTGCTCACCCACCCTGTGACCTCTATATTGGGCGCTGTGAGCAGATTTCTCATGTCTCCCTCGCCTATCCACGTGAATCTCATCCCGGGCAGGCTCTCGGCTATGCGGTTGAACAGCGAGGGATTCTTCTGGGGAAGTATCCTGCCGCTCGTGCAAACCCTCACGGGTCCCGCCGTCTTGCCGGACGGCCTCACGTACGGCTCCAGCTCCTCGGTGTTTATCCCGTTGTTCACGTATGTGGGAGTTCCCGGCAGTCTCAGCGCCTCCTCGTATTCCCCCTTGCTGCAAGCCACCGTCCTCGCTGGGCGCATGGCGGACACCCGTTCCAAAGTTTTATACAGAGCCCGCTTCAGCGCCGGCCCGTTGCCGGCCAGGAACGAGAAGCCGTGGGGCGTGTAAAACACCGGCTGCCTTCCGCAGGGCAGAGCCCACCGCCCCACGAATCCCGCGGCCGAAGAGTGCAGATGCACCACGTCCGGCTTTATCTCCTTATACATCCTGTATACGTCGATATACGCTTTCGGGTTTACCACCGTGCCGAGAGCGCCCTTGAATGAGGGCATCCTTATCAGATGTATCCGACTGTCAAACAGCCGCTCCACATTCTTCGGGGTCAGGGGTCGCACCCCATAAAGTATGTATATCTCATAATCATCCACCTGCCTCCTGGTCACGTCCACAAGGAAGCTCAGCACTCCCGTGGCAAAGGGCTCCGCGACGTGCATCACCCTTTTCATGCCGCAGCCCTCCATCCGTCACAGTGGGCAGGGAGCGCGCGGCGCGGTCTCGCAAAATCAGCCTCGCATTTTACCCCCCCCGTTTCACAGATCTTAACAAACAGCCGCCCGTGCTCCCTTGCCGTGCGCCTGATGTCGAAGAAGGCGTCCGCCCTCATCAGTCCTTTCCTTATCATGTCCTCGCGTAATTTTACGTCCTCGTGTATCTCCATCACCGCCTCCGCCGCCTGCGCGGGGTTGTCCGCCTCCACCAGCAGCCCGTTCTCGTGGTCCGTTATCAGGTCGGGTATAGCGTCTGTCTCGGTGGCGACTATCGGCTTTCCCAGTTTCATGAACTCCGCCAGCACCAGCCCGAAGCCCTCCCAGCGCGAAAGCAGCACCGCCGTATCAAACAAATTGGCGTACGCCAGCGGGTTGCCCACCCAGCCCGTTATGGTGAAGCGACCCTCCAGGCCCTCCTCGGCAATCAGCCGCTCCGTCTCCTCCCGCTCGTCCCCGTCGCCCACTATCATGAACCACGCCTCAGGGATGAGCCCGCCCAGCCTCGCCGCCATCCTCACGAACGTGTCAGGAGCTTTCTGCCTCGATATCCTGCCCACCATGCCTATCACGCAGGCATCGGCGGGTATGCCCAGCGAGGCGCGCGACACGCCGCCACCGGCCAGCTGCCGCCCCACATCCTCCATGTCTATCCCGTTGAATATCGTGCTTATCCTTTCCGCCCTGGCTATGTGCCGCTGCACGGCTATCAGCTTCTCGTAATTGGATATGGTCACGAATCTCGTGGTCAGGGGCGAGAGCGCCCTCTCCAGCCACAAATAAACCGCGCTCCTCAACCTCGACCCCGACATGCTGAACGACCAGCCGTGCGGATTGTACACGCCGGGCACTCCCAGCCCCACGCCCGCGAGCCTGCCCACCCCGCCGGCCTTGGTGCTGTGGCAGGAGGGAATGTCGGGGCGCAGCTCC
>JAJPYT010000172.1 GCA_021204845.1 Prevotellaceae bacterium
GCCTTCGTGGTGAAGAGCGTGGAGCACAGGAGAGACGTGGTGCCGGTGCACTTCGTGGGGGAGAACAGCAGCCGCTTCTACAGCGTGGCCGCATGGTGCGGGAGGCTGCGCCTGCCAAATCTGGCCATGGCGCTGCTGCCCGACGAGATGTACCGCTCGCGCGGGAGACACTATGAGGTGAGAATAGGCAAACCGATTGCCTGGCAGACCTTCGACAAGACGAGGCCGGCACGGCAGTGGGCAAAATATGTGGAGGACATTGTTTATGAAACGTGACATAATACCGCCCGTGGATACCGGGCTGCTCAGGCGGGAACTGACTGAGGAGAAGAAGCTGAGGCGAACGAACCGCAGCGGCAACGACATATACGTGGTGACGTGGCAGGACTCGCCCGAGGTGCTGCGCGAGATAGGCAGGCTGAGGGAGATAGCCTTCAGGGCGGCCGGGGGAGGCACGGGCAAGGAGCTGGACTTGGACGAGTTCGACACGGGGGAGCACCCCTACAAGCAGCTGATAGTGTGGGACCCCGAGGAGGAGCGCATCTTGGGCGGCTACCGCTACCGACTGGGCAGTGAGGTTGACTTTGACACCGAGGGGCAGCCCATACTGGCGACGAGCCACATGTTCCGCTTCAGCGCTGGCTTCATACGCAATTACCTGCCTTACACCATAGAGCTGGGGCGCAGCTTCGTGACCCTCGAGTACCAAGGCACGCGCAGCGACACGAAGGGCATCTACGCCCTCGACAACCTGTGGGACGGGCTTGGGGCGCTGGTGGTGATAGAGCCCTCGTGCCGCTACCTCTTCGGCAAGTTCACCATGTATCCCAGCTACGACCGCATGGCGAGAGACCTGATTCTCTACTTCCTGAACAAGCACTTCCCCGACCCCGACCGTCTTATACTGCCCATGACACCGCTGAAGCTGGAGCATAGCCCCGAGGAGCTGGCGGCTGTGTTCGGCAGTGACGGGGACTTCGCGGAAGACTACAAGACGCTGAAGATGGAGGTGCACAAGAGGGGGCTGAACATCCCTCCCTTAGTGAATGCCTATATGGGACTGAGCCCCACGATGAAGCTCTTCGGCACCGCCATAAACGACGGGTTCGGCGATGTGGAGGAGACGGGCATCCTGATAGCCGTGGACGAGATTCTGCAGCAGAAGCGCATGCGCCACATAGACACCTTCGCGGCGCAGCACCCCGAATACATGAAGTTCAACTCGGGGAGGCTGTTTTATCCTACGGAGTAGGGAGGAAAAAATGGGGACTCCATAAAACGCTGGGCAGCCTGGTGGTGTGCCAAAATGGGAACGGTGAACGGTGAACGGTGAAACCCTCAGCGAAGCTAAACCCTCAGCGAAGCTAATCCGCGAGCGGTCCGAGTGGCGGAGCCACTCCACAGGGTTAGCCGGGGGCCTTTATGGCCCTCGGATTAGGCGCGCAGTGCCGAAGAGTGCCAGAGGTACTCAAGATATCTGCCAAACGACGCTGCCTAATATGTTGAGTACCTCCGGCACTCATTCCCTACTCGTACCTCTACCGAGGGCCGTAAAGGCCCTCGGCTAACCCTGTGGAGTGGCTCCGCCACTCGTACCGCTTGCCGTTCCCATTTTGCCCCCCTAACCGAGTTGAGCGCCTCCGCCACTCGTACCGCTTGCCGTTCCCATTTTGCCCCCTAACCGAGTTGAGCGCCTTCGGCGCTCTTCTGCCACGCCCTCTTTTTTATTCACACCGTGGCGAGGGACATGCCGGTGATTTTGCGGTAGAGGTCGAGGGCGAAGATGTCGGTCATGCCGGAGATGTAGTCGAGAACCGCCATTACGCGGCCGTAGAGGGTGGGGGCGAGAATGTCGTACTGAGTGCTTACACGGTTGATGAGAATGCGGGAATAGGGGCGTGTGCTGTGGGTGACGGCTTCCGTCATGAGGTCGAGAAGCTCGGAGATTACCCTGTAGCCCGCAATCTCGATGTCTACCACCAAGCGGGCGCTGTATATGCGCTCGAGGGCGACCCCCACGCACTGGCGGTAGGCTGCGAGGGGAACAGGGCTGATGTGGCTGATGAGGCTGCCCTGGAACGTGCCTGAGAGGATGTCTTGCTCGCTGTCCACGAAGACACGCGCACACTCGCTCTCGAGGCAATTGATGGCTATGGAGCGAAGGTAGACAATCTGCTCGTTGCGGTCGGAAAGGGAGGCGAGGCGCTGGCGAATATGACGCTGGCGAGGCTCGTCGAAGAAGGCGAGCAGCAGGGCGGTGGTCTCCTCCGTGGTGAGAAGCTTCAGCTTATGCGCGTCCTCTATGTCCATAATCTCATAGCAGATATCGTCGGCAGCCTCCACGAGGTAGACCAGCGGATGGCGGGCGTAGCGGAGAGTGCCAAGGGGGCTGTCCTTGCGGATGATGCCCAGCTCGTCGGCTATGGTCTGGAAGTCCGCCTGCTCCGCCTGGAAGAAGCCAAACTTGCCCTTCTCGCCCGCAAGGGAGCTGGAGAATGGGTATTTCACTATGCTGGCAAGCGTGGAATAAGTCATGACGAAGCCCCCGCGCCTGCGGCCAAGAAAGTGGTGGGTGAGCAGGCGGAAGGCGTTGGCATTGCCCTCGAAGTGAATGAGGTCGTCCCACTGGGCGGGGGAGATGCCGTCGCCCGTCTCGCGGCAGACGAGACTGCGCAGCCGCTGCCCTGCCCCGTCGATGAAGAAGGAGCGTATGGCGCTCTCGCCGCTATGGCCGAAGGGCGGGTTGCCCAAGTCGTGAGCCAGACAGGCGGCTGAGACAATGTTGCCCATCTCGGAGAGCAGGGTGCCCAGCAAGGCGGGATGGAGCTGCAGGAGCAGCTTGCTGACATCGTTGCCAAGCGAGCGCCCCACGCTGCTGACCTCGAGAGAGTGGGTGAGGCGGTTGTGGACGAAGATGCTGCCAGGGAGGGGGAATACCTGCGTCTTGTTCTGAAGGCGGCGGAAGGCAGCGGAGAAGATGAGACGGTCGAAGTCGCGCTGAAACTCGGAGCGGTCGTCCTTGCGCCGGGCGTGGTCGTTTTCCTGCCCGAGACGCTTGGTTGAGAGAAGCTGTGCCCAATCCATAATCATAATAGCGGGGGTGTGTCAAAATGAGGTTTGTAGAGAAGCCAAGCGGCACAAAGGAAAAAATGCGCCGAAGGTGCTCCACATGGGTAGCCGAGGGCCTCTTCTACAGCCCCTGCGGGGCTGAACAGGGTTAGCCGAGGGGTCTCTTCTACAGCCCCTGCGGGGCTGAACAGGGTTAGCCGAGGGTCTCTTCTACAGCCCCTGCGGGGCTGAACAGGGTTAGCCGAGGGGCCTCTTCTACAGCCCCTGCGGGGCTGAACAGGGTTAGCCGAGGGTCCTTGGA
>JAJPYT010000160.1 GCA_021204845.1 Prevotellaceae bacterium
GTGGGCAACAACCCACGGCAGAGGGTTATAACCCTCTGAATATTAGAGGGTACCTCCGGCACCCACATACTATTGCATCCATACCGTGGGTTGAAACCCACGGCTATTAAGTGGGAGCACCTTCGGCGCTCTTTTCCTTTGTACTGCATGATTTCTTTGCGAAGCCCATTTTTGCTCCCAACAAAATCATAACCGCCCACCTAAGGTAGGCGGTTACCAAGTTGAGTGGCTTTCAGCTCGGACTGCCCCAATAGTTATGGATTCTCCTTGTCACTCACCTTCAGGCTTGACCTCGACAGTGGGTTCCGGCTCTTTCGCCGGGGAAGCTGGCTCTCCCTCCTTTACCTCGCTTTCGCCATTCGCTGGTGTTTCCTGCTGCACTTCGCTTGTGGCTTCTTCTGTGTTTTCTGTTTCCTCTGTGTTTTCCGCTTCCTCGGCAGGTTCTGGCTTCTTTAGAGGTTTCACATTGTCGAGGGAGTCTTGTGGCTCCTCTTCCTTAAGCGCCTGGAACTCTTCGAGAAGCCCATAGGTGGTGCGCAGCACGCGGAACTCTGTGCGGCGGTTGAGGGAGTTGCATATCTCTTGCTGCTCCTCGTCGGGGATAGCGCGGATGAATTCCTCTGTGAGAGTGTCGTCAATCTCTAAGAAGGGATATTGCTCGTTTATCTTGCGTGTGACCACCTTCGGGCGGCTCTCTCCGTAACCCACAGGAGTGAGGCGGTCTTCCTTGATGCCTCCGGCAATAAGATAGCGCACCACGCTCTCGGCACGGCGCTGGCTGAGAGCCATGTTGTATGCGTCGGAGCCGCGATAGTCACAGTGAGAGGAAAGTTCTATGGTGACGTTGGGATTCTCGTTAAGCAAGTCTATAAGCGAATCGAGCGCCATGGAACTGCTCGGAGTAATCTCAGCACTGTCGAACTCGTAGAAAACATTGCGCACCAGGACTGGAGCTGTGATGCTGGCAAGGGGGAACTGTAGCACATATTCGTTGCTGACGGAACTGGTGTCGATTCGCAAATCCTCCTTGTGGTTGAGGTAACCTTTGCAGGTGCCAAGGAAAACGTAGTCTACATTGGGCTGTATCTCCTGCACGAAAGAGCCGTCGCCACGGACGCTGAGCTTCAGATTCGTGCCGTCGTTCCCGACCATATATACCAGTCCTTCAGGCAGTTCGTAGCCGTCTTTCTCATATACCCAGCCGCGCACGGTCTGAATTACCTCGGGACATTCGAAGGAGAAGATGTGATCCCAGCCACGCGCGTCACCTCGGCTGCTGGTGAAGTAGCCGCTGTTGTGGGGACCGAAGAATGTCATGCCAAAATCGTCGCCGCTGCTGTTCATGGGGTATTTAAGATTCTCTATGCTCCATGTGCCGAGACTGTCCTGGGTGGCACGGAAGAGGTCGAGCCCGCCCATGCCAGGGTGACCGTCGGAAGAGAAGTAGAGGTCGCCATTGGGGCGGAAGGTGGGGAACATCTCGTCGCCTGGGGAGTTTATCGGCTCACCCATATTCTCTATCTCTCCAGAGCCATGCTCTCCTATTGCCATGCGCCAGATATCCAGCCCTCCGATGCCACCTGGCATGTCGCTGACGAAATAGAGCCACTCCCCGTCGGGCGAGACGGCAGGATGAGCGTAGCTGGAAAGCGTGTCAGCCGAAATCTCCACAGGGGTGGGCTTGCCCCATGAAGCGTCGGAGCGCTCGCTCTTGAATATCTGTGCGTAGCGAGGATAATCGGGGTCGAAGGTGCAACGGGTGAAGTACATAGTCTTCTCGTCGGGGGTGAAGCAACATGTGCCCTCGTCGTATTCGCTGTTCACCTCCGACTCCAGCGCCTCTGGCTGCCCCCACTTGTCCTTGTCGTCTTTCCGAGACACAAAAATGTCGGCATACTTTGTGCCTGTTATGCCACTCACCTCGTCGCCAGTGGCTTGCGGACGCGTAGTGGTGAGATAGAGCTGGTCCCAATCGTCACCGTAGATGACGGGGCAGATGTCCGTGCGGCGGGAGTTGAAGAGCGGCTCTTTCTTCACCGTGTAGTTGGTGGGATGGTTCTTCCAGATGGTCGCCTGCATGCAACCTTGTATGCCGTTCTCGGCAAGAGGGTCGTCAGGCACGCTGTCGAGGAATGCCTGATACGTCTTTATCGCATTCTTATAGTCGCCCTGGCGCTGCTGCATTTTCGCCAGGTAGAACACTGCCATAGAGTCGGGATAGAGGTAGCGTATGGCATTCTGGTAAGCTCCCATGGCTTTTGCGCTGAAGTTTATGCGGCGGTAGCATTCCGCCATTTTCCAGGCTCTCTCGCCTCGCTTGGGCTTGTCCTTTATGGCGGTGCGTGAGTAGGCTTTCTTATATTCTGCCGCGGCGTCGTAATACTCTCCGATAGCAAAGAACTTGTCTCCTTTCTTCACGTTGGAATCCGCTCCACATCCCGACAACGCCATTAGGACAGGGAGGAAAAATAATATCTTGCGCAAGATTCTCATCTATCGGATAAAACGGAAGAGTGCACCTTTTTATTGTGTGACGCGTGGAGGTAAGGCGCGTCTTCCCTATTTATCTGCCCCAGAGCTTGACTGCACATGGCGGTTGCTGTTGTCGGAAAGGACGTTTATCACCACTTCACCTACCATTTGCTTCAGCTCCGCTAAAAACTGCGCCGCCTCATACTGGTGTTGCTCTATAAGGCGCAACTTGCGTTCCCAAATGCCCGTGAGCTCGGCACTTTTGAGCAGTTCCTCGCCTACGAGACCAATGAGTTCCTTGCCTGTGACGGTGGGGACAAGGCTCTTTCGCTCTCGCCGTATGTAGTGGCGGCTGAAAAGTGTCTCGATGATGGCCGCCCGGGTGCTGGGGCGCCCGATACCATTCTCTTTAAGGGCATCGCGCAAATCCTCGTCACTCACCAGCTTGCCAGCCGTCTCCATGGCACGCAGCAGTGTGGCTTCGGTGTATGGCTTGGGCGGTGTCGTCTGCTTCTGTGCTATGCCGGGAGTGTGCTCTCCGCTTTCTCCCTTTTTGAACTCGGGGAGAGTCTTTTCCTCATCATTGCCCTTCTCCTGCGCCCACACGGTACGCCAGCCAGGGTCGGTGATGTGCTTGCCGCTCGTGCGGAACTGTGTGTCTGCCACAGAGCCTAATACGGTGGTTGTCTCGAACTTGCAGTCGGGATGGAAAGCTCCTATGAACCTGCGGCAAATCAGGTCGTACACCTTTTCCTCTTGCTCGCTCAGCCCTTGCGCTCTCACGCCTGTGGGAATGATGGCGTGGTGGTCTGTGACTTTCTTGGAGTCGAACACTTTCTTGCTCTTCAGTAGTGGCTTCCCCTTTATTCGCCCCATAAG
>JAJPYT010000073.1 GCA_021204845.1 Prevotellaceae bacterium
TCATTACGTTGCGGTCTTGCTTGAGTATTGCCTGTGGTTCTATTTGGTTTGCTTAGGGCGGAGATTCTATTCCGGGCGGGTTGTCAATCTTTTATTGGCGGCTGGCGTGGCGGTCTCCAGCGTGGTGATGTATTTTTGCTTCGACAAGTCTGGCTGGTGCTACGAGAGATGGGGCTTGCTCTGGGGGCTTTGCATATATCTGAATCTGCCTCTTGTAAAGAAGCTCGTCTCCCCTAATCGGGCGAAGATAACCCTGTTGGCGCTGGTGGCGCTCTCGTTGGGAGCGGCTTATCTGAGGTTCAAGCCTGTGTTTTTCTGGGGAGAATATCTGTTGAAGATTGTGCTTGGCGTGGCGATAATAGCGTTGGTGTTCACCTTGTCGTCGAAAAGGATAATGGGCAACAGGGCGATGTTTTTCCTCGGAGGCATATCTTACGAGGTGTATCTCTCCCATGGTTTCATAATGGCTGTGCTCGCTCACCTTTGCCCCCAAATGCCTTCCGGGCTATTCGTTTTCTCGACAGTGGCGGGGACAATAGTTTTTTCCACCATAATTCACGCAATAGGCAAGCCGCTGGTGAGAGTGGTGAGGCATAAATAGAGATAAAAGGAGTGAGGGAGTTTCGCAAGCAGTAAGAGCGCCGAAGGCAGGTTCGCAAGCAGTCTGAGTGGCGGAGCCACTCAATAAGGTTAGCCGCAGGCCTTTACGGCCTGCGGATTAGGCACGCAGTACCGATGAGTGCCAGAGGTACTCAACATATTGAGATAGTTTTTGTTAGCAGATATCTCCTCCGGCACTCATTCCCTATTCGCATCTCTACCGTGGGCCGTAAAGGCCCACGGCTAACCCTGTGGAGTGGCTCCGCCACTCGGACCGCTTGCGAATTTATGGCGAATCCCGTTTTGGCACACCTCCGTAACGCTGGAGACGGTGCGTATATTTGCATTCAAATAACTAAGAGAATAAATAAAACCAATAAAAAGGAACGACTATAATGCCTGTTTGTCATAAAAATTTACCCCCCCCAATTGGCAGAAAAGCGCACGATATGGCGCGCTCGACGGGCTGAGGGCGTATAGTGCCATAGGAATTGTGATGATGCATGTGCTTGCAAATATAGGGGTTAAGCCGTCGGGTAATTACTTGACCTGCTCCCTGATTCCCTTCTTTACCGATTTTGTCTTGCTTTTTATGATGGTGAGCGGCTTCTCTCTGTGTTGCGGATATTACGACAAACTGAAGAGCGGCAGGATAAGTCCTAACGAGTTCTACAGCAGGCGGTACTCCAGAATACTGCCGTTTTTCGCCTTGCTGTGCTTGATAGACTTTGCCTTGGATTTCAACCTTGACACTTTCTATCAGGTGTATGCAAACTTGACGCTGTGCTTCAACCTGCTGCCAGAGCATAATATCGAGGTGATAGGCGTTGGGTGGTTTCTCGGAGTGGTGTTCCTGTTTTATTTGCTGTTCCCTTTTTTCGTGTTCATGCTCGACAGCAAGCGCCGCTCGTGGTTGTCGCTGGCTTTGGCTGTTGGGTTGCTGTTCATTGCCATGGTGCGTTTCGGAGCGCCAGGCAGAAGTAATATTGTCTTTGACGCGCCGTACTTCCTGATTGGCGGCATAGCCTTTCTTTACAAGGACAGGCTGGCTGAGGCGGGCGGGCGGCATGGGATAATCAGTGCCGTGGGCGTGTTGCTGCTTACGGTTCTCTACTTCGGCACAAGGGGGCTGGTGGGCTCGTGGTATCTGAAGTATCTATTTGAGCTGCTGATGTTTACCGCTTGGCTTGTATATGCGATAGGCTCGCACGATGTGATTCTGAACAACAGACTTGTGAGATACATAAGCGGCATATCAATGGAGATATATCTCTGCCACATGCTCGTCTTCAGAATAGTTGAGAGGTTGCATGTGGAAAGGTTCGTGGATAACAGAAACATTCTTTATGTATTGACATTCGTAGCGGTTCTCGCAGGAGCTATATGCTTCTCTCACGTCGTGAAGTTTCACGTGCTTAAGCATGTGCCGCTGGTGAGAGTGGTGAGGCATAAATAGAGATAAAAGGAGTGAGGGAGTTTCGCAAGCAGTATGAGCGCCGAAGGCAGGTTCGCAAGCAGTCTGAGTGCCTTCGCCACTCGGACCGCTTGCAAAACATAGCGAATCTCGTCTTGGCACACCTCCGTAACGCTGGAGGAGAGACTGATAGATAAAGTTTATGACAAAAACAGGAAAGGTGAAAGAAAGAATCGTCTCCCTCGATATAGCGAAGGCAATCTGCATTGTGCTGGTGGTTATTGGGCATTATATGCCGGAGAGTGCGCCTGACTGGTATTTAACGCTCCACAGCGTGATATATACCTTCCACATGCCTTTGTTCATGTTCGCAAGCGGTTACATCTATCTGGCCACGCGGAAAGACGAGGGGTATGGAGCGTTTCTGCTGAGAAAGGTGAGGCGGCTCCTGATTCCTTACTTCTCCACATCGGTGATGGTGATATCGTTCAAGTTGCTCTCGCAGGGGCACGCTTACGTAGAGAATCCAGTGACGGCGCTATCTTATTTAAAGATGTTTTATCAGCCAGAGGCGGGATATTTCCTGTGGTTCGTGTGGGCTCTATGGTGGATGTTTGTGATAGCGCCCCTATTCAAGACCGCAAGGAGCAGGCTGGCTCTGTTGCTTGTCGCTATATTCATGCATCTTGTGCCGCTGCGTTTGCCTGACGTGCTGTGTATGAATGAGTTCAAGCGTATGCTTGTTTACTTTATGTTCGGAGTGGTGGCTTGCGAGCATAGGGCTCTACAGACCATTGTCATGGGATTTAGCAAGGCAAAGACCGTGTGTGTCTCCCTCCTTTTCGTTGGAGCTGAGACGCTGCATGGTGAAAAAATGTTAACGGGGGGGGGTAATTTGCTGCTGAACTTTTTACTGCCTTTCCTGGGCGTGCTGTTCGTCATGGAGGTATCGAAGCTAATGGAGAAAGTTGCCAAGAGAAGAGGCGGAAGCGTAAACCTGCTGATGCTGATATCCGCCTCGTCGTACATAATATACTTATTCCACACAACATTCGAGGGAATGGCAAAGGCGCTGTGCCACAAAGTGTTGGTGGGAGAGGGCGTGTGGCTGGTGTTTGTGGCGGAGGCTGCGTTTGTAGTCTTTGTGGGTGTTGCCGTTCCAGTGCTGCTTTACAGGTTTGCGCTGAGAAAATTTGCGGTGACCCGATGGCTGTTCGGGCTTTGACTTTTTAGCCCTGCACGCTGAATTAATATTACAATTCTTTTTCTATTTGTTTATGAAACTGGTGGTTACTGGAACCAGGGGCATCCCGAATGTGATGGGCGGGGTGGAGAC
>JAJPYT010000088.1 GCA_021204845.1 Prevotellaceae bacterium
CCCCCCCCCCCCCCCCCCCCCCCCCCCCCCCCCCCCCCCCCCCCCCCCCCGCCCGCCGGGGGGGGGCCCGGATATACCCGCCTTCGTTATGTCTTCTGCCTTATGGGTCTTAATCATGTAAATACTTCAAATTGTTTTCTCTCTCTGCCTTCCCTCAAGGGATTCCGTCTACCCAGCGTTTCTCTTTCCTGCTTGCCTCGTTGGTCGCTTGGTTTTGTCATTCCCAAGGGTTAACAAGCGCAAAGTTACGAAAAGAAAAAATGAATACAAACAAATATCCAGAATAATTCTCCTTAATTCTCCGATTCTTTGGAAATGTTGCCCAAATCGGGCTCTTCGTCGTGCCCGATTGCCGGTTGCTGCACGGCACTTGGCTGTTCAGTCGGTGTCTGCTGTTCTGCTGGCGACTGCTGCCCAACTGGAGCGCCATCCTCAAGAGCAGCTTGCCTGCCGTCGGCATTAATGGCAGAGACAATGGCACGCCTCACATCCATGGGTGACGCTATGCGGCTGATAGAATGACAGGTGCCGCCTGAACCGACAAGCTCTATCTTGCCCGTACCTATCATGCGCTGGAAGAAAGTCTGGTGGAAGTTGACCGTCTCGACCTTGAAGAGAGGTATCTCCGTCATGCTTATGTCGAAGATGCCATCTTTCTGTATGAAACGTGTGGCGGTGACCACGAACTCGCAACGGGTATGCACGAGGCGACCTATAATCCAAATCACCAAAGCCACTACCAGCAAGGCGAGTGCCCCGTAATAGAAATAATTGTTATTCTCCTCCTGGAAAGCTCCGTACACAGCCAGCACCAGAGCCGCCAGCACAAGCACAACCGCCCAGAAAGTGTAGGCAAATGTGTAACTCCAATGAAGCCTGCCGCTGTATACGATGCGCTCGCCCGGCTCCAAACTCTTCCTGATAAACCTGTTCATAACATTCCTGTTAAAATGATGTAACGCCCAAAGGTAACGATTGAGAGTGTAAACTCCAAACTTATCAGTAAGAAAATGTGAGAGGAGACACAAAATTAGAACCATAGAGGGAAAAGGCACTAAGTCGCGACTGCCATTATTTGCCCATGGAGAGACAAATATGAGGGGAATACCAAAATATTTTATATAGAATAAAGAGGGCAATAAGAAATAAATGTATTATATTTGCAATTATAATGAGGTAAATCACCTAATGGAGAAGTTACAGACCAGCCCAAAAGCCAAGACTCATAGAGAACTGAAATTGCCGAGGCGGTTCCATGTGGTCTTTCACAACGACGATACCACGACCATGGATTTCGTTGTGATGGTGCTGCAAGTGGTGTTCTTCAAGAAGGAGAGCGAGGCGCAAGCGCTCATGATGGCAGTGCACTTGCAGGGACGCGCGAGCGTTGGCATATATCCGCGTGACATAGCCATGAGCAAACAGGAGAAAGCCACCAAAATGGCGACAAAAGCCGGCTATCCCCTAAAAATAACCTGCGAGGCTGAATGAGCCACGCCTTTCCTTATTATATATAGTAATATATTGACAAGACATGGAACAATCGAAATATTTACAAGAAGCGCTTAGCGATGCGGTGAAGACGGCAAGCATAAGCCGCTCGGAATTCATAACGCCAGAGCATGTGCTCTCCGCCCTCATGCAACAGGATGCCTTCAAACACGCACTCTGCTACGAGGCAGGTGCGAGCGAGAAGGCGGTGCTGGAGGGAGTGTATGACTACTTGAACCACCTTGAGCGAGTGCCGCGCAAGCAGGAATACGAACTGGCAATATCATCACAACTAAACCAATCCATAAAATGGGCATACCAGGCGGCGGCAGGAGCTGACGTTAACGTGGTGAGCGTGCCACATTTCGTGAGGGCGCTGCTTCGCCTGCCTGACAGTTACGCCCATAACCTGCTGGTTGAGAACATTCAGTGCTCGCCGAAGGAACTGATGGGCTACCTTGTGAAAGGCTATGAGTTGGAGGATGAGCTGGACGAGGCATTGGACGACATAGAGATGGACGACATCGACGAGATGGAAGACCAGCAGCCTATGTTGCAGCAGTATGCCACCTGCCTGAACGACCACTTGAAGGAATATACCCCTCTGATAGGCAGGGAGAAAGAGCTGGAGCGCACCTTGCAGGTGCTCTGCCGCCGCGACAAGAACAACCCTCTCTACGTGGGCGAGAGCGGAGTGGGCAAGACGGCGCTGACGCACGGACTTGCCATGATGCTGAACAAAGGCGAAGTGCCCGACAGACTGAAGGGATATAAAATATGGGAGCTCGACTTGGGCGCAATGCTGGCAGGCTCGTCTTACAGGGGCGAGTTTGAGAAGCGCATGAAGGGAGTGCTGGACGCACTGGCTGACATGGGCAACGCCATAGTATATGTGGATAATGTGCACAACCTCGTGGGGGCAGGACAGATGGAAGGCGGACTCGACGCAAGCCAGATGTTGCGCCCCTACATGGAAGACGGGGTGATGCGTTTCATCGGCACAACCACTTATCAGGACCTCAACCGCTACATGACGCGACAGCCCGCAATGTTGCGCAGGTTCCAGCAAATAGACATCAACGAGCCTTCGGTGGAGCAGACGATAAAAATACTGCAAGGGCTGAAGAAGCAATATCAGGACTTCCATGGCGTGATCTACGCCAAGGACACTATGGAATATGCCGCCCAGTTGAGCGCCAAACATATAAAAGGACGCGCTCTTCCCGACAAAGCCATTGACCTCATAGACGAGGCGGGAGCTTGGCGTGAGACACACCCGACAGGCAAGAAGAGGCAGGCTGTGGACAAGGAACTGCTCAACCAGATGGTGGCGCACATATGTAACCTGAAGGCGGAAGCCCTGCAAGAAGAGGGCAACCAGTTGCTTCACTCGCTGGGGCAGCGTATCCGGGAGAAGATATTCGGGCAGGAAGAGGCTGTGAGTCAGGTGGTGGAGGCCGTGGAAATGGCAAAGGCAGGACTTACCGACGCTAACAAGCCTATGGCATCTATGCTCTTCGTGGGACCAACTGGTGTGGGAAAGACGGAAGTGTGCCGCGTGCTGGCTGAGGAACTGGGAGTGGAGTTGGTGCGCTTCGACATGAGCGAATATACGGAGAAACACACTGTGGCAAAGCTCATTGGCTCTCCAGCCGGTTATGTGGGCTACGAGGACGGTGGACTGCTGACCGACGCCATACGCAAGACTCCCAACTGCGTGTTGCTGCTCGACGAGATAGAAAAGGCTCACAGCGACATCTATAACATATTGTTGCAGGTGATGGACTACGCCAAACTGACCGACAACAGGGGCAACAAGGTGGACTTCCACAATGTTGTGCTGATAATGACCAGCAACGCGGGAGCGCAGCATGCCTCCAAGGCTACAGTGGGCTTTGACAACACCGTGACCGTGGGAGATGCCATGCTGAAGGAGGTGAAGAAGATATTCAAGCCAGAGTTTCTCAACCGCCTCAGCTCCACAGTGGTGTTCCACGACATGAGCGAGAGCATGGCGGAACTGATTCTCGACAAGAAACTCTCTGAATTACAGAAGAAACTAACCGAGCAAAACGTGACGCTCACGCTCTCGCCCGAAGCCAGGAAAACACTACTGCAAAAAGGATTCTCGCAACAATACGGCGCGCGGGAGATGGACCGCACCATACAGCATGCGCTCGTGCCCTTGCTCACGCGTGAGATACTCTACGGCAGCTTGCGCAAGGGTGGCAGTATAACTATAAACGCCAATGATTTACTTGCTTGATGAACGCATCGCTTTTCCGAATCCACGAAAAGGTGAGAGCAACGGCATGCTGGCCGTGGGCGGTGACCTGAGTGTGGAGCGCCTGATTCTGGCTTACAGCCACGGCATATTTCCGTGGTATAGCTTCCGCAACAGGGATACAATCATCTGGTGGTGTCCGCTCAAACGCTTCGTCATCTTTCCTGAGGAGATACATATCTCCCACTCCATGCGCTCGCTGATGAGGAAAAACACGATGGAAGTAAGTTTCAACTGTGCTTTCCCGAAGGTTATATCAGAATGCAGCCGCCTTCGCTACAACGAGGAGGGTGCCTGGTTGGGGGAGGATATGATGAAAGCCTATACCCGCCTCTACTGCATTGGGCTTGCCCGCAGTGTTGAGGTGTGGCAGGACGAGAAGCTGGTCGGAGGGCTTTATGGAGTGAAAATAGGGAGTTGCTTCTGCGGTGAGAGCATGTTTTCCCTCGTGCCCAGCGCCAGCAAAGTGGCTCTCATAGCTCTTGCCCGTCGCCTTGAAGCCAATGGTACAAAAATGATTGATTGCCAGTTCCGCACTCCTCATTTAGCCTCTATGGGCGGGCGCTACATCTCCTACGACGAGTATATGGCTACTCTTGAGTCGTAGTATTCTCCAGCAGCATAATACGGCTCTTCGCCTTTCTTACCTTTGAGATTAAAGCAAAGCAGGTGTGCTGACCAACAGAATCAGCACACCTGCCATTATGAGACCTGTGAAGTCTTATCTTATCTCTATAGACCGAACACTTTGATAAGACCGTTGTTCACTCCGCTGAAGCCCATGAACGCCATGGCGAGCAGGCCAGCCGTAACGAGGGCAATGCTCATTCCCTGCATAGCTTTTGGCACTGCCATGAGCGAGAGTTGCTCACGTATGCCAGCAAAGACGATGAGCGCAAGGGCGAAACCCAATGCGGTGCAAAGGGCAAACCAGACACCGCTGAGCAGTCCGGGCTCAAGTCCGGCAGAGTCGTAAGTGCCGCTTGCCACAAGAATTGCCACACCAAGGATACAGCAATTGGTGGTGATGAGGGGAAGGAAAACTCCCAGCGCCTGATAAAGAGCGGGGCTCACCTTCTTCAGGATTATTTCCACCATCTGCACCAACGCGGCTATCACCAGGATGAAAGCTATGGTTTGCAGATAAGCCAAACCACAAGGTTCGAGTACATATTTCTGTAACAGATAGGTGACCAACGTTGCCAACGTGAGCACAAAAGCCACAGCGGCACCCATGCCAGTCGCGGTCTCAACCTTCTTGCTCACTCCGAGGAACGGGCAAATGCCAAGGAATTGCGAGAGGACGATGTTGTTTACAAATATCGCTGTGATGAAAATCAGTATGTATGCCATCTCTTTATTGTTTCTTTATCTGGTTAACAATTGCTATCAGATAGCCCAAGGCTATGAAAGCGCCAGGGGCAAGCACAAAGACGAGAGCGCCGTATTGTTCGGGGAAGATGTTGAGTGTGAACACGCAACCCGTGCCAAGTATCTCGCGCACAGCGCCTAAAAGTGTGAGAGCCAGCGTGAAGCCAATGCCCATTCCTATGCCGTCGCAGGCACTGGCAATGGCGCTGTTCTTAGCGGCGAAGGCTTCGGCGCGACCCAGGATTATGCAGTTTACCACAATAAGGGGGATGAACAAGCCCAGCGAAGCGTCTATCTCAGGAGCATAAGCCTTGATGCACATCTGCAATATGGTCACCAGAGAGGCTATCACCACAATGAACGAAGGAATTCGCACCATATCGGGTATGAAGCTCTTTATGAGGGAGATGATTATATTGCTGAAAATCAGCACAGCCGTTGTGGCCAATCCCATCGACATACCGTTAAGGGCGCTCGATGTAGTGCCAAGCGTGGGGCACATGCCAAGCAGCAGGACGAACGTCGGGTTTTCTTTGACTATGCCATTCAGTATTACTTTCAGGTTATTCATTTTCGTTTCCTCCTTTCTCTTGTTCGTTTGGCTTGCTGTGTGCCTGGCTGGTCGCACCGCTTTGCACGTCGGTATTGCCGCTCATTGCTCCATAGGCTGCATTCACGCAGCGCAGAAAAGCACGGGATGTGATAGTGGAGGCTGTTATGGCATCCACCTCTCCCCCATCCTTCTTCACTGTGAGATTGCCTGCCTGAAGACCTATGATGTTACCCTTGCCATCCTTCTGGAACCACTGCTGTGCCTTGGCTCCCAGCCCCGGGGTCTCGCTGCTCTCCATCACGCGATAGCCTAAAATGTGACCCTCGTCGTCGAAGCCTACGAGCACCGTGAGCGCTCCGCCAAAGCCTTTCGGGTCGGTGGCTTGAACAGCGGTTCCATGGTCGGTGCGATAGACAACAGCACCAGTCTCCGCCTGTACCTCTGGCTCTCCCATCTGCAAGTCCTCGGCATTCAGCACTTCTTTTATGCCGTCCGCCAGTTGTTGCTCCTTTATTTGCTCAATCACCGTCGCTGTCTTGCTGTTGGTGAAGCCTAAAGCCGCTCCCGCCACTATGCAGATAACGGTGAGCACGATGACCATGTTATACCATGTAGATTCCAGTTTCTTCATTTCTTTGCCTCCTTTCCGGGTTTCTCACCGAAGCGTTTGGGCTTGCAGTAAGTATTTATCAGTGGGGTAAAAGCATTCATGATGAGAATGGCAAAAGACATTCCCTCGGGATAAGCGCCCCAGCAGCGGATGACCACTGTGAGCAAGCCTATGCAAATTCCGTAGATAACCTGTCCTCCGTGAGTCATGGGGCTGGTAACGTAGTCGGTAGCCATGAAGCAGGCACCCAGCATCAGACCGCCAGTTAGCAAGGCTGTCACTGGATTGACGTATGTGAGCGGATTTGCCAGATAAAGCAGACCCGAGAGCACAAACACGGTGGCGAGGATGCTCACTGGAATGTGCCATGTGATGATGCGCCGCCACAGCAGGAAGGCGCAACCGATGAGCAGGCAGATGGCGCTCACCTCACCCAGGGAACCGCCTGTTGAGCCCAGCAAAAGGCTGGTGGCTGAGGGCAGCTCGTCAAGCCTGCCTTGCGCTACGAGCGACAGCGGAGTTGCTGCCGTGGTAGCGTCGAGATAGGATGTCAGATTGCCTGGCACTGGCCACGAGGTCATTTGCACAGGGAAACTGATGAGCAGGAACACACGCCCTACGAGAGCGGGATTGAAAGGATTCTGCCCCAGTCCGCCGAAGGTCATCTTGCCGATGCCTATGGCCACGAGCGCGCCTATTATTATAATCCATACGGGAAGGTTGGAGGGCAGGTTGAAGCCCAGCAGCAGACCCGTGAGAATGGCAGAACCGTCGAGCACGGTGGAAGCGTCGCGCTTAAGCAGGAACTTGGTGATCGCCCACTCGAAGAACACACATGCCACGACCGAGGTCACCAGCACTATGGCGGCGCCCAAGCCGAAGAACCAGAGGCTGGCCAGCAGCGCGGGCACGAGGGCTATGCACACACCGTACATATTGCGGGACACCGAGTCTCCGCCATGCACATGTGGTGAAAGGGATATTATCAGTTTACTCATATCTTGTGGTTACGTTTTTACGGTTTATTTCTTCTGGTTCCTGGCGCGTATGATGCCCATTACCGTTGTCTTTCCCAAGCGCACGTTGTCCAGTAACGGACGGTGGCTGGGGCACGTAAACTGGCAACTTCCGCATTCAATGCAGCTGGTGACATCCAGTCTCTCAACGTCTTCCCACTGTGCGTGGGCACTCAGAGTGGCAAGCAGGTAAGGCTCCAAGCCCATCGGGCATGCCGACACGCACTTGGCGCAGCGTATGCAGGGCTGGGGAGCTGTGCGCTTAGCCTCGGCTTTGTTCATTATCAGCAAGCCGCTGCTGCCCTTTGTCATGGGTACATCCAGAGTAAGCAGCGCCTTTCCCATCATGGGGCCGCCGCCTATAATCTTGCCAGTGTCCTCGGGCAGACCGCCGCATTCGTCAATAAGCTGGCTGAACGGTGTGCCCAAGCGTGCCTGCAGGTTGCCCGGCTGGCTCACGCTCTTGCCCGTTACAGTGATGATACGGTCTATGAGCGGCCTGTTCTTCATTACTGCCTGGTAGATGGCGAACGCGGTGCCCACGTTCTGCACCACAGCGCCCACATTGATGGGGATTGCTGGCGGTGCCGGCACTTCCCTGCCAGTGATGGCCGCCACCAGCTGCTTCTCGCCTCCTTGCGGATATTTCACCTTCAGCGGCACTACCTCTATGTCCTTGTAAGTGGCTGCGCGCTCTTTCATCAGCGCTATTGCGTCGGGCTTGTTGTTCTCTATGCCTATGTAGCCATGGCTCACGCCCACTGCCTTCATAATCAGGCTCACGCCCACAAGCACCTCGTCGGGATGCTCCAGCAGCAAGCGGTGGTCGGCTGTGAGGTATGGCTCACACTCCACGGCGTTTATTATCACGCATTCCGCCTTGCAGCCTGGTGGGGGGCTCAACTTCACGTGGCAGGGGAAGGTAGCTCCGCCCATGCCCACTATGCCGGCGTTCTTTATCTTTTCCACTATAGCCTTGGCGTCCAGTTCGGGGTGACGGTCGAGTGTCACGAGATTATCTGTGCGGTCGATGGCTGGTTCCCATTCGTCGCCCTCCACATCCACTATGATAGCCTGGCGGCGTGTGCCGCTGGCGTCTATCACGGCATCTATCTTATTGACCTTGCCGCTTACGCTGCTGTGCACCGGGGCGCTCACGAAGCCTCCCGCCTCAGCCAGCAGTGTGCCCACTTTCACCACGTCGCCTTTCTTCACGACGGGCACGGCGGGCGCGCCTATGTGCTGGAACAGCGAGAAGACAGCCTGCTTGGGCAGAGCCGCCTGGCGTATGGGACTTCCTGCGGTCAATTTATTTTCTGCGGGGTGTACACCACCCTTTCTGAATGTTTTCATAATTGTTCCTTCACTTATTCTTTTCTGCTAACTTTCTCTACTGTTGCCTCTTCTTTTTTCACGGTCACCGCAGGCTTGGGGTTCTGGCTTGCGGCCCCACGCGGCGGGAAGTTGAAGGCGTGTATCACGTGGCGCGGGCATTCGTCCTCGCACTTGCGGCACATCTTGCACTTCTCCGCGTCGATGTAAGCAAGATTGGCGTTCAGCGTAATGGCCTCGAACTTGTCGCAGACTTTCACGCACTTGCCGCAACCTATGCAAGAGACTTTGCACACCTTGTTCGCCACGGCGCCTTTGTCCTTGTTGTTGCACAGCACTACCATGCGCCTCCCCTTCGGTCCTGCGAGGCGTATCTCTATGATGCCGCGCGGGCAAGCCTTCGAGCAAGCTCCGCAAGCTGTGCAAAGAGTTTCATCTACTTCGGGCAAACCCGTTTCGGTATTCATCTTCAGGGCTCCGAACTGGCAGGCTCTCACGCAATCGCCACAGCCGAGGCAGCCCCAGGGGCATCCTGTCTCTCCCATGCCGGTCATTTGCTGTACACGGCAACTTTGCTGTCCGTCGAACTCTACCTGGCGCGGGCGGTTCTCACACGTGCCGTTGCATCGCACCACAGCCACACGTGGCGCCGTCGCTACGGGAGCCATGCCGAGAGCCTCTGCCACCTTGCCCATCACGTCCTGTCCGCCCACAGGGCAGAGGTAGCCCTCCAGCGAACCGGCATCGGCGGCCTTCACGCAAGCAGTGGCAAAGCCAGAGCATCCAGGGTAACCGCAACCGCCACAGTTGGCCTGCGGCAGATACGAGGCTACCTGCCCTATGCGCGGGTCCTCGTGCACAGCGAACTTCTTGGACACCAAAAACAATACCGCTGCCGCCACAAGACCTATGACTGCCAACACGATAACTGCTATCAGAATTACATTCATTGTTGTTCTTTTATTGTTTGATTTACGTTTATAATACTCTTCACTTCAAAAGAAAGACGGCGGCGCAGCTGTTTGCCCGCGAAGTGTAGCGCCACATAGTAGACCGCCACCACGGCTATCGCCAGCAGTGCCGCTACTCCCTCGTTATGCAACAGAGCCACTCCCAATGAGAGAACGCCAACCAGCAACACCAGCGGCACAACGTATGCCCAAACTGTTGCCCACAGGCCCTGGCCCACTGTGCCTTCCAGCACCACGCTGTCACCAGCCTTGGGCATCTCCCCCGCCGGGCAGGTGGCGCTTATCACAGTGTTACGCCCCTCTGCCGCATGGCATAAGGAAGCGGCGGCGCATGCCGCACAGGCTGAGGTCTGCCGTATGAGAACCTCCACCTCCCTACCCTTCACAGAGGTTACTACGCCTTCGTGGACTATTGCCGCGTTTGCTCTATTTTCACTCATTAAGTGCAAAGTTAATAAAAACTTGGCGAAGAAAGGTTAAGCTTACTTGTTTTTTTAATATAGCACAGGCGCCACCAGCGAATGCCGGCGATGCCCGCCACTTGTTATTTCCTCCAGAAGAGATGTGTCTCGTCAACCAGCTGCCCGCCCAGCAAGACGCGGTAGAAGCGTTGGTTAGTGGTTCTCGCGTTCAGCGGACCGAGGTGACTGATATAAGGTCCCACTTTTATGTAGTGGAAGTTGCGCGGGTCTATCTCGCCAGAGATGACGGTGCGCCCGCTGTACCACGCCACTTTCAGGCGAGGGTGGCTCTGCCTTATGTGACGCGCCAATAGGTCAACCTCCGCAGGACTGGCGTCACCGCCCATGAAGGCTATGCACGTGACTCCTTCCGCTTCCCCCGCCACCAGCCCATCCACCGCCTCTGGGGTGAGAGGTTGCCCCTTGTCGGCCCAGAGGTATTTGCTATGGCACTGCGGGCAACGACAGGGGCAACCTGTTATGTTTATGGCAAGGGAGACCTCGCCTGGCACCTCCTGACATACTATGTCATAATTGGCATACTTCAGCATCTCTAAAGTGCCTTGTCTCTTTGTGGTTCAAGCCTGTTGCAACTCTTTCTCCAGCTCGGCTTCCGTGAGCTTGCCCTTACCGGCATAGTAGCGGCGGTGCGCCTCCTCCTGGCGGGGCAGGGAGAAGTTGTTCACGCGCTTCAGGTAACCGATTATGCGGGTCATGTAGTCCACGTTCTCGCTGCCGCACTTCGGGCAGCGGCGCAGATAACGCTTGTCTATGTTGCCGCACTCGTTGCAGATGGTGTTGGGTATGTTGAAGGTGAAGTAGTTGCAACCCTCCTTCGCCGCCACGCGGAAGAGCTGGCGGTACTGCTCTTGCGAGAGGTGTTCCTCTAAGTTCATGTGGAGCGCCGAGCCGCCAGTGAGATGCTCTATGTAGGGAGCGCCATGGAGTTTGAACTTGTCTATGATGCTCAGGCTGTTGTCCTCCACTATGTAGAAGTAGGAGTTGTAGCAGTCGCGCGGCACAAAGTATCCGTCTTCCTTGTCCCATTTCGCGTGTTTCACGCCCACGTTCTCCGCCGGTATCATCTCGCAGTTGAACATCAGTTCCTTTGAGCGGTACTTCTTGTTGCACTGCTCAATGAGCGAAAGCACGCCCTGCACGAAGTTCTTGTACTCCTCGTTTGGGGAGATGCGCAGCCCCATGAACTCCGCCGCCTCCACCAGCCCGTTGATGCCGATGGTCAGATATTGGCGCTTTATGTTTATGTAGCCCGCGTCGAAGAGCGGCAGCATGCCATGTTCCTGCAAGTCCTTCAGGTTCTCGTTGTAGGCTATCTGCACCTTGTGGCAAAGCTCTATCACGTGGGTCAGGTATTCCTTATAGTCCATCTCGTGGTTCACGGCATACTGTATGCAGCGGTTCAGGTTTATGGTCAGCACGCTCTTGCTGCCCGTCGATATGCCTCCTGCCCCAAGGGTGTAGGAGAAGCCGTTGTCCTGTATCTCGTTGCGCAGGCGACAGCAGCTGGAGAGAGAGTCGGCGTTGTCGGAGAGATATGTGAAGAAGGAGTGCCCCTCGGCATACATCTCGGCGGCGAAGTCGCCCCATTCCTCGTCCTTGCAGTCACCGTTCTCGGTAAGCATAGCCATTGTCTCCACGGGGAAGGTGAGCATCGTCTTCGTGCGCTCCTTGTTGAACCACTTCATGAACCTCTTTTGCAGCCAGCTCACCGCCTCCCAGTCAGGCTGTGTGCCGTCGGGGAAGTAGAAGTTGTTGAACAGGGCGTGGAAGTAATATTTGTCGTAGTAGCTTATATTCCAGAACACCGCCTGATAGTTTCTCGCTCCAGTGGGCTGGTTCAGCGAATACACTATCTGCTCGAAGCAGTCGGTTATCATCTTGTCTATGGTGCGCTGCCGCAGGCTCAGGTCCACCACGCGGTCCGGCTCGCGCCAGTAGTCCTTGCCATATTCCTTCTCGATGAAGTAGTTCATATACATCAGGAACTCTGGCGTGGCGCACGCTCCCGAGAGCATGGAGCTCACCATGAACACCATGTTCACGAAGCCGCCGCAGAACGATTTCAGGTTAGTGGGGGCTGTGCTGTTGCCGCCTATCGACACGGTGCCGTCCAGCAGCCACGGGTACATGGTTATTGAGGCGCAATAGTTGGCGAGAGAGGTCTCGTCGTTCTTGTATATGAAGTGATGGGTCAGTTTTTCTATGTATTCCTCCGCCAGTTCCTTGCCGTAGAGCTTCTTTATGCGGTCTGTCAGCAGGCGGCGGTTCAGCCTTATGAAGTTCGACTTTGGCAGTTCCCCTATCAGGGTAGCTATGTTCTTGTGCTCAACGTTGGCGTTGGCGTCGTATTTCGAGCCTGTGGCGGCATTGCTCGCCTCCATGTATTCCGTCAGGAACTGCAGCTTCCCGAGTGTCTCGCGGTCCTCGGTGTGCTGCTGGCGGTAGAGCATGAAGCTCTTCGCCACATGGTAATAGCCCTCTTCCATGAGAGCCTCCTCCACCTGGTTCTGGATGTCCTCCACCTTGATGTCGTTCCTGATGTTGATGTGACTGATGATCTTCGATATCGACCCCAAGTCAATCGGTTCGCCCACGCTGTTGAATGCCTTAAGTATGGCGTTCATGATCTTGTCCAGCGAGAACCTGTCTTTCTTCCCGTCACGCTTCGTGATGCTGAAATTTTGTATTTCCATTGCGGTATATTTGTTATTAAGATATTTGTTTTATGTTGTTATCATGGTTCCAACGTTCCTTTGCCTTGCAAAGATATCTATTAATCCCCAACAATTTTCATTTCGGACAACTTTTGTTGAGTTAAAAAGTGTTATATACTTAATGAACAAATGGTTAGTAAATAGAAATGGAAAACTTTCCACAAAAGCACTATTCCTGCGTTGCCATGTTTGGGCAATCACCTTGCTATGGTGGCATTTCAGTATTTCAAAATCAGGCTTCGTGAGCCCCTTCCACTCGCAGGTCGTTGCCCATCATCAGCTTCTGGCGCAGCGTGCGGAAGAAGGAATAGCCCGGGCGTTTCAGCACGCAGATGTCGTAGGGCGCGCGGCGCAGGGTGAGCTTTACGCCCTCCTGGCACGCCTCGCTACGGCCGTCCACCGCTACCAGAAAGTGGTGGCTGCGGCTTTCCACTGTAAGTTGCAGCTCCGCGTTGTCGGGCAGTGTGAGTGGGCGCACGTTCAAGCTGTGTGGCGCCACGGCTATAAGCCCTATCGTGCCGCTCTGTTGTGCCATAATAGGGCCGCCTACGCTCAGCGCATACCCCGTGCTACCAGTGGGGGTGTTCACTATCAATCCGTCTGCCTGGTAGGTGGTGAGATATTCGCCGTTTATATCCACACGTATGCTTATCATGGAAGAGTTGTCCCTCTTCAGCACAGCCACCTCGTTAAGTGCGTAGGGGTAGCCCTTGGGTGTTCCGCCTTCGTACTCCAACTGCAGCACGCTGTGCAACTCCCTCATGCAATTGCCGTCTATCACGTGGGCTATAGCTTGCTCTATCTCGTCGGGCGCGACACCAGCCAGAAAACCTAAATGCCCCGTGTTTATTCCTAATATGGGAATGCCCTTGTCGCGTACTCGGCTCGCCACTTCCAGAAAGGTACCGTCCCCGCCCATGGATATCACCGTATCTGCGGAGAAGTCGTTGCCCTCTATCAGTCCGGCAGCTCTCACGTCAAGTTGCAGATGCTCAGTTAGATATTCATAGAAACGGCGGTCGAGATACACCTCGGCTCCATACATCTCCATCGTGCAGAGCAGTTTCTGTATGGGCACAGACTTCTTTGCCTGGTATATATTGCCGAAGAGTGCGAATCGGTGCTTTTTCATAGTGGTTACGGACTAAAGCTCATGCAATATTCGTAAGATTTCACGAGATATGCAAACAAACGCCATATAAATATCTCCTGCTGTAGATAAAGAACGTGTCAGTGTCGCTTCGTCTGGCAGCATTAAAGAAGCTCGGTCAATACTATTAGCGAAGGCTTGCCAATAGTATTGACCGGGAATAATTATCAGAGTGTCGGGCGGTCAGCTCACACTATGCCCTGTGCCATCATGGCTTTCGCCACTTTCATGAAACCTGCCACGTTGGCGCCCTTCACGTAGTTGACGTAGCCATCTGCCTCTGTGCCGTACTTCACGCAATTGGCATGTATGTTTTCCATAATCCAGTGAAGTTTGCCGTCCACCTCTTCGGCGCCCCAGCCGAGGCGCTCTGAGTTCTGCGTCATCTCCAGTCCCGAAACCGAAACACCTCCGGCGTTCGACGCCTTTCCTGGGGCATAGAGTATCTTCGCTTCCTGGAATACGCGTATGGCACCTGGTGTGCTGGGCATATTAGCCCCCTCGCTCACAGCCCTCACACCATTTGCCACCAGCTGCTTGGCGGCATCCTCGTCTATCTCATTCTGTGTGGCGCAAGGCAGGGCAATGTCCGCTTTCTCCCCCCATGGCTTCTGACCTGCCACATATTTGGCGGTGGGATACTGCTCCACATACTCGTATATGCGTCCGCGCAGTATGTTCTTCAGGTCCATTATATAGTCCAACTTCTCACGGTCTATGCCGTCTGGATCATAGATGTATCCGTCCGAGTCGCTCATGGTGAGTACCGTGCCACCCAGCTGCAATACCTTCTCGGCGGTGTACTGCGCCACGTTGCCGGCGCCGGAGATGAGCACCTTCTTGCCCTTCACTGTCTCGCCTCGTGTCTTCAGCATCTCTTGCAGGAAGTAGACATTGCCGTATCCCGTGGCTTCGGGGCGTATAAGCGAGCCGCCGTATTCAAGGCCCTTGCCTGTAAGCACGCCGCTGAACTCATGCGTGAGTTTCTTATACATGCCGAAAAGGAAACCTACCTCACGGCCGCCTACTCCAATGTCTCCAGCCGGCACGTCTACGTCTGGTCCTATGTGTTTCGTCAACTCCAGCATGAAGGCTTGGCAGAAGCGCATCACCTCGGCGTTGCTCTTGCCTCGCGGGCTGAAGTCTGAACCACCTTTGGCTCCGCCCATAGGCAGAGTGGTGAGTGAGTTTTTGAATGTCTGCTCGAAGGCGAGGAACTTAAGTATGCTCAGGTTCACGCTCTTGTGGAAGCGTAATCCTCCCTTATACGGGCCTATGGCATTGTTATGCTGTATACGATAGCCCATGTTGGTTTGCACGTTCCCGCTGTCGTCCACCCACGTCACGCGGAACTGGTATATCCTGTCGGGTATGCACAAACGTTCTATCAGGTTCATTTTGTCAAACTCAGGGTGCTTGTTGTATTCCTCTTCAATTGTAGTAAGCACCTCTTCCACTGCCTGGTGATACTCAGGCTCTCCCGGGAATCTTCTTTGCAGATCCTCCAATACTTTTTTTGCTTCCATTACTAATATCTTTATTCCTAAGAATTACAAAGGTAAGGAAAAAACAAATAAGATTCAAGTCTTTTGGAGAAAAAGACATTACTTTCTGTCTCTGATAGCCTTTATTGCTTCCCAAGCGAGCGTCATGCCAAACACGGCTGTCACGTGGCAAAGCGAGGCATTCAGCGCCTTTCCGTCTACCCCCGTGGCGGCTGGCAGGGCTGGTTCCAGACTGTAGACGCAGCGGAATTCACGGGCTGGCAGAGTCCCCTCGTGGCGGAAGCGCTTGCGCAGCAGAGCCGCCAACGGGTCGCCTTGCACGTGCCAAAACTCGGCTACTCTCACCCTGGTGGGGTCAAGCCTGCGCGCCGCTCCCATGGAACTGAGCAGCACAGGGCAGTGCCTGCCAGATCCAGCGCCTGTGACGTGCAATATCAGCCGGGCTTTGTCTGCCAGCGAATCTATGGCATCCACCACAATGTCGTAGTCCTCAATGTGGAAATCCTGGGCTGTCTCCGCAGTATAGCGCAGAGTTAGGGCAGTGACATTGGCTCTGGGATTTATGTCGAGCAGGCGTTTCCTCATCACTTCCGCCTTCGCCCGCCCTATCGTGGAACTGGTGGCTGGCAACTGGCGGTTGCAATTGGAGGCTACCACAATGTCGGGGTCCACCAAGGTAAGGCATCCCACACCGCTGCGCACCAGCGCCTCTGCGCACCATGAGCCTACTCCGCCCACTCCGAAGAGCAACACCCGGCACCTCGCCAGCCGCACCATCAGCTCCTCGCCCACCAGCGCGCGTGCCCTTTGGAATATATCCCCACACTCCACGCTCTCCGCGGTGTCGTTA
>JAJPYT010000127.1 GCA_021204845.1 Prevotellaceae bacterium
TCGTCATCCTGTTCTCAAAGGGCTATTTCAAGGAATGGCGGGAATACAGGTCGGCTGCGGCCCAGTCCATGGGGCTGACGCTCGACAGCCTCACCAAATACAATGTTAGGTCAATGTAAAGACACATTAGGATGTCAGCCCGACATCTCGCTGGCCTTCGCCCATGAGGACACGTTCAAGTTGACGGATGACATGATGGCGGAGATCGCGCGTGAATATATGCAACGGATGGGGATAAGGAACACCCATTACATCGTGTGCCGCTACACCGACAAGGAACACCAGCATCTACACATTGTGGCCGACAGGTCAGGATAATGAGAGAGAAGGAAAGCCAAGCCGAACGGTGATGATACAATAGCCCAGCTCCCGTTTCCCCATTTACACAAAAACCTTTACAGTCCCTATTTTTAATTAATTCAGGTCATTTAATCTTAAGGTATGCGACAGCGGCAACCAATACCACGCATAGAATAATTACTAATATTGCAAGTATTCTATTGGTCTTGAATGCTTTTGCCAACCTGCCCTCCGCTGCGGCAACGGCATTTGAAAGATTCGCCTCGCCCTGCGCCAGCGCGGTCTGCAACTGCCCGATTGAATTATTCACCGCATCGATTCCGGATTTCACCTCGCCGATTCCCTTCGAAATGGCTTCCTGTTCCGATTTCACCTCGCCGATTGCCTCCAAAATGTCAGTCTGACCAGATTTAACATTACCGATACCGTCCAATGCGGAGTCCTGTTTGGCGAGAACCTGTTTGAAAGCGGCATCGGCGGCATCGGCGGATTGCCGCAATTGCGTGAGGATCTTTTCGTTCTCATCTCCAAGAGCCTTGTGCATGGCCAAAATGCCCGCATTTATGTCAGAAAGGACCTTGTCCTGTCCAGCCTGCGATTCCGTCAAGTTAGTGGCGATTTCACTCAGAATGTTCTTTATGCCCATCACTTCGTCCGTCGCTTTCTTGATGCCCTCCCCCAAAGAGTCCAATTCGGAGAGACTTGCCTTGAACTCTGTGTTCCTCTGTTCGAACTTGCTGATCGAATCGTCCGTGTCCGACTTGAATACGGAGGATAGTTCCGTCAGCCGTGCCGACATGTCTTCGGCCGATTTTGCGCAGGCGTCCTTAAGGCGTTCCAACGCCGCGTCGAGGTCGCCGGCCTTGGATTGATGCAACTGCCGGATCTCCTTGTCCCATGCGGAAATCTCGTCGCGAAGGGATTTGAATGAGGATGCGTATTCCTGCACGATTTTCTTTAGTTCGTCGCTCCCGCTTACGGTTTTCTCGACCTGCCGTCTTGCGGAATCGAGGTTTTGAAGATTCTGTTCCAATCTTTCCAAAGCAGCGTTTATGTCGTATGCCATGATGTGGATTATTTAATGTATTCGTTTGTTATCGTGTCAAATCTTTCCTCGTGAATCAGAAAGGTAAGGCATTCAGGACCCTTTTCTACAATGTTTTCGCGGATGTAACTATCATTCTCATGTACAGCGGCCTTTATATAGCCGCTGAACTCGTCAACGCACTCCCAAAAATCCGAAACGTTTTGCCTGTACATCTCCATGAATCCGTCAACATATCCGTTGAACGCAGATGATTTCAGTGTCTCATTTGTTCCTGCGCCCAAGAATGTGATGCAGTATGTAAGAAGTAATTGCAGGGCGGCATTGTCCGGGTGTGCCCTCAAACAAAGCAAGGTGGCACCATACAGATGCTTTACGTTATCAACCTCGCTGCCGGAATTATCCACAGTCATGACTTTAACATACTTTCTTACAATGTCGAAATCATCCCTACCTGAACTGTCAGTGTCATCTGTGAGTGAGAAGTCCTTCCCATCGACGTTGTAGCCTATCCTTGCATATTTCGAATTGAAATACAGGTGGATGAATTCCTTCAGCCAATCATCGTTGCCCGTAATCTTCCTATCCTCTATGCTGTTCTCGCAGGCTATGCGCATATCCTCGATCGCGCGGTACCGCTTTTTCTCGAGACTCTCATAAACGAATTTGGTAAGATAACCGAGACATTTGTCGAGATAGTTCCGGCCTTTCTGACTGTCGATCTGGTCTACACGAGCCTGAGCCTGTTCCAGAGAATAATACTTACGGAAAAAATTCAGCATGAATCCATTGAATTCCTTATCAGTGTGGTTACGAACTTTCAACTCGTACATTTGGGACAGATAATCGACGGTAACGTCCTCCACAAGGCCGATGCAGCACATCCTGTAGATGGCCTTGTCCGTATCATCCTTGTCCCGTTTTCTGCAGAACGCGAGTCTCAATTTTCTGTATAGTGCTTCATTTCCATGTGCCCGGAGCCATCGGGAGTCACCGGAATACTTGGAGATGCCGTTTAGCAGATCGTCAAAATCCGAGACTCGACGCAGATCAAATTTTCCGTTGTGCTCCTCATCAATGTCGTTCCAGCTTTGGCTGTGGGCAATCTCCGAGATCTCCCTTTTTATCGACAGTTCAAACTCATCCCAATTCTGATTTATCCAGTTCTCCCATGACACATACACATAGGCATATTCGTTTCTCCCGACTTGTTGCATTGCATGGTAAATTCCTTCCGTCTGGTTATCCTCACCTTCAAGAGGGCGAAGAAGGGCTTTAGCCGAATGATCTTCGTATGTTGCCAGGATTTCGATCAGACTTCGAGACATATATTCGCACAGGCCTAAATCGAAGTTTAAATACTTAAAGACAGGCGTGAGGGTATCTAAAAAGATATAGCCGTATTGTTTTGAGGGATCTTCCTTAGAGATAATAGTTATCGAGTTCTTTGTCGGATTCACTTTCAGAGCAGCATCATCGTTGCCGGTCATGTCCTGAAGTTTTCCCTGGATTTCCAGCCTATAGTCAGGCTTGACATTGAGAATCCTGTCGGTAAGTTCAGCGAGCATGACCTTCTCTTTGAATTGGCCTCTAAACGAATTGTTGTGGAACCAAAGATCTATGCCCTTGTCGACGTTTTCGAGAAAACCCTGAGATCTGATTATCTGCAATATGTTAGCGGTCTGTTCAGCCGAACACCCGTTTGCCCCGCATAGCTCAGGAATGTCATCAAGGAGAACGAAATTGTTGGAGTATTGTTCAAGCCAGACCGGGTCATTCCCGTTTCGTGTCAAAAGATAGCGTATGTCATTAATTTTGTCCGGGGTAAACTGAATGTATTCGGTAGGCTCAAAAAGAATATAGGACATGGCATGACATCTGTCTCTTCCTCCGCGCCCGGCCTCCTGAACATAGCTTTCAATTGAGGAAGTGTGGA
>JAJPYT010000048.1 GCA_021204845.1 Prevotellaceae bacterium
ATACCGGGGGTTAGAACCCCCGGCTATTAAGAGGGAGCACCTTCGGCGCTCTTTTACCTTTGTGTCGCATGGTTTCTTTGCGAATCCCATTTCGACACATCCTACCCATGTTGAGCACCTTCGGCGCTCGTACCGCCCAGCGCTTTTCCCCTTTCTTTGCTCCTCCCCCGATTCCTCTCATTTTTGTGAAAACAGGAGCGCTTTTTATTTGGATAATTCAAAAAAAATCAGTAACTTTGTAGGGTAAAAAAGAGATAGCTGAAGACATGGCAGACCAGAGACAAAAGGCGGCGCAGGACTTCGCCAAACAATGGAAAGACCGCGGCTACGAGAAGGGAGAGAGCCAACCCTTCTGGCTGCAGCTGCTCCACGACGTGCTCGGTGTTGAAAGCCCAGTCCAGTACATCTCTTTCGAGGAACAAGTGCACCTCGACAACACCAGCTTCATCGACGGATACATACCCTCCACCCGTGTGATGATAGAGCAGAAGAGCCTCGGCAAAAACCTCGGAGCGCCCATCAAGCAAAGCGACGGCACGCTGCTCACCCCCTTCCAGCAAGCCAAGCGCTACATCACCGAGATGCCCGTTGACCAGCACCCGCGCTACGTCGTCACCTGCAACTTCCAGGAGTTCTGGGTCTACGACATGAACAAGCCCGGCTGCGAGCCCGAGAAGATACTGCTAAAGGATCTCGGGCGGGAATATTACCGCTTGCAGTTCATCGTAGACCAGCGCAGCGAGCACCTGCGCCGCGAGCTGGAGGTGTCGGTGAAGGCGGGAGAGCTCGTGGGGCTCATCTACGACGCCTTCTACCACCAATACCAGAGCCCCGGCAGCCCCGACGCGCTGCACAGCCTCAACGTGCTGTGCGTGCGACTGGTCTTCTGCCTCTACGCCGAGGACACCGACCTCTTCGGCCGCCGCGACATGTTCCACGACTATCTCATCAACTTCCCGCTGCTGAAGATGCGCAAGGCGCTCATAGAGCTCTTCCGCACACTCGACACACCGCCCGAGAAGCGAGACCCCTATCTTGCCCAAGAGGACCCCTTGCTTGCCGCTTTCCCTTACGTCAACGGAGGCCTCTTTGCAGACGAGCGGATAGAGATTCCTGTTTTCACAGAGGAAATCAGAGACTTGCTGCTTAAGAGAGCAAGCCTCGGCTTCGACTGGAGCGAGATAAGCCCCACCATATTCGGGGCGGTGTTCGAGAGCACGCTCAACCCGGAGACGCGACGCTCAGGCGGAATGCACTACACCAGCGTGGAGAACATACACAAGGTGATAGACCCCCTCTTCATGGACCAGTTGCGACGCGAGCTCGACGAGATTAAGTCACTCACCGTGGAGCGCACACGCAACCACCGACTGCTGGAGTTCCAGCGCCGCCTCTCGCGCCTCACCTTCCTCGACCCCGCCTGCGGCAGCGGCAACTTCCTCACCGAGTCGTACCTCTCGCTGCGCCGCCTTGAGAACGAGGCGCTGCAGGCACGTGTCGGGCAGCGCCAGTCGTCGTTCGAAACCGAGGACTACTCCCCCATCGAGGTCACCCTCGCGCAGTTCCACGGAATAGAGATTAACGACTTCGCCGTGACTGTGGCAAAGACCGCCCTGTGGATAGCCGAGAGCCAGATGATGAAAGAGACCGAGACCATAATGCAGACCCACCTCGAGTTCTTCCCGCTGAAGTCGAACACCAACATTGTGGAAGGCAACGCCCTGCGCCTCCAGTGGCAGGACGTGGTGCCAAGGGAGAAGCTGACTTACATTATCGGCAATCCCCCCTTCAGCGGAGCGAGAATCATGAGCAAGGAGCAGAAGCAGGACCTCAACGACGTGTTCCCTGGCTGGAAAAACGTGGGCAATCTCGACTATGTTTGCTGCTGGTACAAGCGGGCTACAGAGCTCATAGAGGGAACCGGCATACGCTGCGCCCTCGTCTCCACCAACTCCATAGCGCAGGGCGAGCAGGTAGCCACGCTTTGGAAGCCGCTAATGGCGGAGGGAGTGCACATAGACTTCGCTCACCGCACCTTCCGCTGGGACAGCGAGGCAAGCATAAAAGCCCACGTCCACTGCGTGATTGTAGGCTTCAGCCATGCCCCCAATCCGCAGCCAAAAGTAATCTTCACAGACGAACGTAAGCACGAAGTGCAGAACATTAATGGTTATCTGCTAAATGCCGCCAATGTCTTCATAGAGAGCCGTAACAAGCCCCTTTGCAATGTGCCAGAGATAGGTATGGGGAATCAACCTATTGACGATGGCAATTACCTATTTTCGCCAGAGGAGAAGGAAGAGTTCGTGAAGAAAGAGCCGGCGGCAGCCCGGTATTTCAAGCCGTGGTATGGCTCTTACGAGTTCATAAACCGCAAGCCACGCTACTGCCTTTGGTTGGGCGACTGCACTCCTGCCGAGCTACGCCACATGCCCGAGTGCATGAAGCGAGTGCAAGCCGTAAGGGAGTTTCGTCTGGCAAGCAAGCGTGCTTCAACTAATAGAATTGCAGATAAGCCAACACGATTTCAAACAGAGAATATGCCTAAGGAGAATTATATAGTTATTCCTGAGACTTCATCGGAGCGCCGCAGATACGCTCCTATTGGCTTTATGTCGCCAGACGTGCTGTGCAGCAACGCTATTCGCTGGATGCCTTCCGCCAATCTCTACCACTTCGGCATACTAACGTCAAACGTGCACATGGCATGGATGCGTGCAGTCTGTGGCAGACTAAAGAGCGATTACCGCTACTCAAAAGACGTGGTTTACAACAACTTCCCCTGGCCCAGCCCCACAGAAGAGCAGCGGGAGAAGATAGAGCGCACGGCAAGGGGAATATTGGAGGCGCGAGACAAATATCCCGACAGCAGCCTTGCCGACCTCTACGACGAGGTCTCCATGCCGCCAGAGCTGCGCACCGCCCACCAGCAGAACGACCGCGCCGTGATGGCAGCCTACGGCTGGAGCCCCAAAGACGAGCCCTACACCAGCGAATCCGCCTGCGTGGCCCAGCTCATGAAGATGTACCAAGCCCTAACCACATAAGAGGGAGCAAAAAGGGAAAACGCCAGCAGTAAGAGCGCGTGTCAAAATGGGAAAACGCAAGCAGTAAGAGCGCGTGTCAAAATGGGAAAACGCAAGCGGTACGAGTGGCGGAGCCACTCCACATGGTTAGCCGCAGGCCTTCACGGCCTGCGGATGAGGCACGCAGAGCCGATGAGTGCCAGAGGTACTCAACATATTAGGCAGCGTTGTTT
>JAJPYT010000064.1 GCA_021204845.1 Prevotellaceae bacterium
CCTCTGTATCGCCCAGGCGGGCACTGGCTGCCGAGGAGTAACTGCCACAGCGGTAGAAACCCTGGCAGGAGAGCAGATAACGGCCGGGTGCCAGGCCTGTGACAGTCTGGTAGACATCGAAGGTTGTGTTATACTTCTCGGCGGCGCTGTAAGAGACTGTAGGCGAGCCTTCCCAACCAAGAGTGCCTTCGTCGAAACAGGGATTGACGATGAGCGCCTGGGGGTCGGCTGCCGCCTGCCCGGGGGGGGAGGTCTGCTCGGCAGTGATATTGCCGGCGGAATCGAGGGAAACGAATAGTGTCTCACCTTCCTCTATAGAGATTGTGCGGCTTGTCTGACAAATGGTAACCGTGAAGTCGCCAGCCTGAGTGGCGGTAATGTATGCGGCAGAATCGGTATCGAGCTGAGCCACAAGTCCCGTGCCTTCGATGAGGAAACTAATGGTCCTGCCGGCGGAGTGGTTCTGCTGTAGGGAGAGGGTGACTGAAGAACTGCTGTCCGTGATGGTTGTAGGCTCGCTGAACACAGGCGCTTTACCACTGACTTGCAAGCCGGAGAGAGTGGCATCACCCTCCTCGCCAAGGAAATTGGCGACGAGGAGGTAGCGGGTGCTGTCGGGGTCGGAGGCAATGACTGCATTCCAGCCCTCGGGGACTTGGCCGGTGAGGACTTGAAGACGGGAAGCCAGTTGGGCTGTCTCCTCAGCGCTGACATTGCTGTAGTAGACGAGGTTGCGCCTGTCTACCACACTTCCGCTCTGGAACGTGCGGCTGGTGTTGCTGTACATGGGGTAGAGCTTCGAGGTATAGACGCTGTTGTTTGCGGCACGGTCGCCGAATGCCATCTTCTTGCCATTGCCGCCAACCACACCAAGCGCATTGTCTATGCAAAGCCAATCGGTGGAGAAAGTGGTGAGGGAAGTGCCGTCGAGCTGGCTGTGGGCAATTCCGCCTTGCGCGTCATCGTAGTAGAGAGTGCGTTTTAGTTTTGTAAGCTCATCGGTACTTATGGCGAGCAATCCGCCATATTCGCCTGTCACGGTGCCAGCAGAGAGACCGGTCACATAATCGAGATAAATGATGGCGTTGCCTGGCGTGGAGTACAGGGCAAAGCGGCAGTCAAGCGTATTGCCGTTGGTCTGTAGCTCGCCATTCATGGTGTAGCCATCGCCTTTGAGCTCGTAGATTCCACTTACTACGGGACTGGCATCCGTGCTCTTGCCGTTTACCGTGTACCAACCTATGAGATTGCCCGTATTATTCGCGCGATAGGGAACGAGAATCTTGTTCTTGTCGGGGGTGTTGGAAGCGAAATAGCCCGTGTAACTGGTTAACCCAGTGCTCCACGAGAAGGTGGTGAAGCGGTCGGGAGTGAAGGCGCGCACCACATTTTGGTATGGCAGGAGGCGCGCCTCGCTATGGGCGGAGCGGAAAGTCTCCCAGTCGGTGGGGGTGAGGTCGGCAGTGGAGAGAGCGAGGTGCATGAGATAAGTCATCATGACACGGTGCCCCTCCACACCCATGCGGCGGGCGCCAACGTCTGGGCGAAGAAGCCAAGAGCCGTCGGTAGTGGTTTGCTGACGCGCCTTTATGTACTTGTAAGCCATATTCTCAAGCATCAGGGCATTGGGGTCGCGCTGGAAGCAAGCCTGTGTGGAATAGCTGGTTATCTGGTCGTAGAGGAAGAGGCTCCAGTCGTTTCCGTTGGGCATTGCGAGCTCACCGTCGGTGAGAGCCAGCCAGTTGAGCACGCTGTCCATCACCTCTTGGTTGTTGTGCATGAGCGAGGCGGTCTGCCAGCGGGCGTTATCGCCCTGGAACATCTGCAAAGCCAAGGCTGCCTCGCCAAGCTCCTGCATGACCACGTTCTGGTAGCTTGTGTGGAAGAGATTATGATTCTGGAGCGTGTAATCACCGTAGAGATTGTTGCCTAAATAGAGGTCGGAGACTGTGACATTATCGTAGAGTGGGTCTATCACACTACTGTCCGCAGCGTCACGGTAATGGGAATAGCTGTTAATGGCAAACTCACGAAGGCGGCTGAACCAGTTTTCAGCCAGTTCATCGTCGGGAAAGAGCCCAAGCGTGGCAGCCAGGATGTCGGCTTCCCATCCGTTTTCCTCAGCCTTCGTGTCGCCAGAATAGCCAGTGGGAATGGAGCGAGCCAACTCGTAATTGCACTCCGCTTTCAGCATATTGTAAACGTAGGTGCGCTGCGCCTCGGAAAGGGATTCCCACTGGAAGTAGGCGGAATATGCCACACTCAAAGCCCACAGGGAGGATTCCCAGACGTAGTCGGAAGTGCTTGTGCTGCCCCAATAGGAGGTGCTGCCCGCGCAAACCTTCAACTTGTTAGCCTTGTGAGTGGAGTAGGCAAAGACAAGGGACTTGCGCGCTATCTCGGCGATGCGGTCCCAGGAGACACCGTCGGGCAGGGTGACACCAGCGGGTTTGGCGTATTTCACGAGGAAGGCACAGAGCATGGAAAGGTCGGCATTGGTGCGCACGCCCGCCTCGTTTGCCTGCCCGGAACTCTCGCCGTTGAAGTAGCCGCAGTCCTCAGAGACACTGTTGGGCTCGGCACAATCGTAGAAGTCATCCACCATATATTGGCTGAAGTTTGCCAACATCTGCAAAAGGTCAGCCATCATCTCCGTCTCGGGCACGAAATCGGAGGTTATCACATCCTCGGTAGGCGAGGAGACCTCGCTCTCCTCTGGCTGCTCGTAACCTTCGGGATACTCGTAGAGGCGGAAATTGTCGATAAGAAGCGAGCCACCAGAGGCATTCACGAAGCTTACACTCAGCCCTACATCCAACGTTGTCTCCTCGGAGAGGCTGAAACTTAGCTCTGCCGTGTTCCAGGCGGAGGGCATGGAAGTTTGGGAAGAAATGCTGCTGCGCCCGTCGCCAGCCACGAGGTAAGCGGCGTGGGCGGACGAAGTGACAAACTTATTGTCTACCGTGAGCTTGTATGAGCCGGCAGGCAACGTTATACTTTGAAGAAGCGATACGGAAGAGGCAGTCCAGGCATCGCGCAGGTAGAGCATTTGCTCCCCGTCGGAAGGACTGCCAGGAGCGCCAAAATCGTTGTCGGTAGCGGTGGCGGCAGCGGTCATAAGGTCACAAACGCCATAGCCCGACGAGAGCGAAGAGGAGAGACTCCAGCCAGAGATAGAACTGACAACGAAGGCATTGCGTGTGCCATCGGACGGGAGGGCACTTGTGTCGTCAGCCTCGAAGGAGGGGTTCTGCAGATTACTACTCGTGATGTCCGTGAGGTCGTCAGCAAGACTTAGAGCCGCAAAGGCAGAAAAAACGAGTGTTAGCAAAATGTTTTTCATAACTGATATGTGTGATTTAAATTGTTATTCGTCGAAGTCAAAATCCATTTCATCGAAGAACTCAGGCGTGTCGCCAGTGAACTCGTCGAGGCTGCGGCGCTCCTTTTTGGTGGGCCGTCCTGTGCCACGCGCACGCCCCACGAAGCCACTTATGCGGCTCATCTCAAGCAATTCGTACTGGTCGGGCGAAGTTACGTTTTCCAGCACCTCTGGCACGAGCTTCGCTCCCACGCGTTTCTCTATGGCCTGAAGCACACGGAAAGAGTATGTGACAGGTGGCTTGCGGATATCCACAATCTCCCCCACCTTGATGTTGCGCGAAGGTTTCACCTGCACTCCTTTTATGGTGACGCGGCCCATCTTACAGGCATCTGCCGCCGAGGTGCGGGTCTTGAATATGCGCGCCGCCCAGAGCCATTTGTCTATCCTTGCCTCACCGTTTTCCATAAACGTTATGCCCTCTCTTCTGTTATGCGGCAGATGTTCACTATTGTCTGCATGGCTTTTTGCATGCTCTGTATGGGAACCACCTCGTGGCGGCCGTGGAAGAAGAGACCTCCGGCGAAAATGTTGGGGCAGGGCAAGCCACGGAAAGAAAGCCGCGCCCCGTCGGTGCCGCCTCGTATGGGGCGCTCCAGGCAAGTGCCACAAGCCTCGGTGATGGCCCGCCGCGCGATATCGATGATATGGGGCTTGTCTGCCAACTGGCTAACCATGTTGAAATACTGGTCACGCACCCGCACGCTCACGACTTTGGCTCCGTACTTGCCATTCAACTCGTCGGCAACGGCAGCTATAGCGCTCTTGCGACGGGCAAAAATGGCACTGTCGTGGTCGCGTATGATATAGCTGAGCTGCGCCTCCTCTACGCCACCGCTTATGGAACAGAGATGGAAAAAGCCTTCTCTTCCCTCGGTAGTCTCGGGGCGCTCACTGACGGGCAAGCTCATGGCAAATTCCGCTGCAATGAGACCAGCGTTCAGCATTTTACCCTTGGCATAACCTGGATGCACGTTTCGTCCGCTAATGGTGACTGTGGCATGGGCAGCGTTGAAATTCTCGTATTCCAGCTCTCCCACCTCCCCACCGTCCATGGTGTAAGCCCACTGACAAGCGAACTTCCCCACGTCGAACAAAGTAGCGCCCTGCCCTATCTCCTCGTCGGGAGTGAAAGCTATGCGCACGGTGCCATGCCTCACCTCCGGGTGGCAAAGCAGATATTCGACAGCGGAGACAATCTCGGCAATGCCAGCCTTATCGTCAGCGCCAAGCAGGGTATGCCCGTCGGTAACTATGAGGTCTTCTCCCTTGTGCGTCAGCAGTTCGGAAAATTGCCTCACGCGAGTGACTATACCCTCAGCCTGGTCGAGCACAATGTCCCTACCGTCATAATCACGTATGATGCTGGGCTTTATGTCTGCCCCGCTACAGTCTGGACTCGTGTCCATGTGGGCTATAAAGCCTATTGTGGGAACTGAATCTTTATTGCTGTTGGACGGGAGCGTGGCATACACGTAGCCGTGAGAGTCCATCTCCGCGTCACTGAGGCCAAGAGCCAGTAGCTCATCCCTCAGATAGCGCGCCAGCGTCAGCTGCTTCTCCGTGCTGGGGCAACTGCCGGCATTAGCCTCCGAGGATTGGGTGTCATACCCGACGTATCTCAGGAATCTGTCTTCTATCTTCATTTTCTTCTCTCTCACTTTCCGTTAAAATGGTTCATGGCAAACTGTATTCCGCTCAACGCGAAGGCCTTCAACGCCTCGCAGGCGGCTGGCAGCTTGTCCTCTATCACTTGTCTCTCCTCCGCTCCAAATCTGCCGAGCACGAAGTCTATCTGTCCTCCACGAGGGAAGTCGTTGCCTATGCCTATGCGCAGACGGCCATACTGTTCTGTGCCCAATATCTGCGCTATGTGCCGGAGTCCGTTATGGCCTGCCGCCGAGCCTCCGGGCTTCATTCTGAGAGTTCCGAGAGGCAGGCTAAGGTCATCCGCCACTATCATCAACTTGTCCACCTCCACGTGCTCTTTCTGCATCCAGTAGCGCACCGCATTGCCCGAGAGGTTCATGAATGTGGAAGGCTTGAGCACCACGAGTTCAGCGTTCTTCACCCGCAGGCGGCAGACCATGCCGTAGCGCCGGTCCTCAAAAGAGGCTCCCGCCGCTCGCGCCAGCTCGTCCGCTACCATGAAGCCCACGTTGTGACGCGTGCCGATGTACTCGTCTCCCATATTGCCCAGTCCCACTATCAGATATCTCATGCTATCATCGGCAGGTAAGCCGCCTCTTCTCTTCCTGAAGAACGAAAATATGCCCATACTCCCATAAACAAGGGCGGCAAGGCAACTCGTCTCCCCCCGAGGGAGCCCCATGCTGCCTTGCCGCCAGAATTCACGCAGTGGATAACTTCCTTCTCTCCTTTATCCTTACTTATTGTGCCTTGGCAGCCGCGCTTATGGCGCTGCGGGTCATCTTCACCTGGCAGACAACCACGCTGGGGCTGGTTACCAATTGCAGACCTTCAAAGCTCAGCTCGCCCACCTTTATAGTCTTGCCAAGAGCCAGATTAGTCACGTCTATGTCAAGACGCTCGGGAATCTGGGTGTAGACAGCCTGCACCTTCAGCTTGCGCACGTTAGCCACCAGCTTGCCGCCGGCTTTCACGCCCTCTGCCAGCCCGTTCAGCTTTATGGGCACCTCGAAGGTGATAGGCTTCTCTTCCGACACCTCATAGAAGTCTATGTGCAGAATCCTGTCTGTCACGGGGTGGAACTGCAACTCCTTCATCACCGCCTTGTGCGGCGTGCCGTCGATGTCCAAGTTCACCACATAGATTTCGGGGGTGTAGACCAGGTTGCGCAGGTCCTCCGTCTTCACGGCAAAGCTCAGCGCCTGTGGCAAGCCGTTCTCGCCGCGCGCCAAGCCATAGAGGTTGCACGGCACAAGCCCGCTCTTGCGGATTAGCTTGGCCATCTTCTTGCCGCCCGCGGTGCGGGCCGTGCCTTTAATGTCAATACTCTTCATTTCCTTTTAGTTTTTTTGTGTTACTATAAATTAAGTTTCGTCGCGCTTAATTCGCCATCACACACTGATGAGCCCGAAAAAGCGATGCAAATTTACTACAAATTCTCTTGAGATTCAAAACTCCACGTTTATTTTTATCTCTCCGTCGCTTTCTTCCCTTCTCTGCTCCGCCTTTCCCTGGCGCTGCTCTATGAAGTGTATCGCCTCGTCTACACCTTCGCGGAACTTGTCGAAGTCCTCCTTATATACGAATATCTTATGCTTCTGGAAACTAACGGGACCTTCCCCTTCTCCGCCCACTTTCTTGCTCTCCGTGACGGAAAGGAAATACTCACCGTTGCGGCTGCTCTTGACGTCTATGTAATAGATACGCCTGCCAGCCCTCACCACACGCGAAAAAGCTATCTCCGCGCCTATTCCCTCACTATGTTTCTCATTCTCGTCCATGACCTTTAAAACGTTTAAGCACTCCCCAAAATTCACACAATTTTGTGAGACTTCCAAAAAAACAAGGCGCAAATTGCGGTTTCTCTGTCAAAAATGCCTAATTTTGCACTCATGCCATCAGGCTCTACTCAATAGTGATATGATTAATCGCGAACTAATCAGGCTCAAAACGGTGCAGATTGTCTATGCCTACTACATGAACGACGGCAAGTCTGTGGACACGACCGAGAAGGAACTGTTTTACAGTCTGGCGCAGTCGTATGAGCTATACCAGTTGCTCCTCTCCCTCATAGTGGGCATAGCGCAAGTGGCCAGGCGCAGCGTGGAGGCTCAGGAGGCGCGCGCACGCCGCTTGGGCGACAACGAGCCCGTTAGCCGCAAGTTTGCCGACAACCGCTTCGCGGCGCAGCTCCAGGAGAACCAGCAGCTCCGCCGCTTCCGCCAGACAGCCCGCTGGCAGTGGCTGCCCGACGAGGAGGACTACCTCCGCCGCCTCTATAGCGTCATCTCCGCCCGCGACTTCTTCGTGGACTATATGGTGAGCAAGGAGAGTTCCTACCAGGAAGACCGTGAGATATGGCGCAAGATATACCGCCACGTCATTTGCAAGGACGAAGAGCTCGACGACATACTCGAGGGAATGAACCTTTATTGGAATGACGATAAAGTCATTGTGGACACGTTCGTGCTGAAAACCATAAAACGCTTCGAGGAGGCCAGCGGCAGTCAGCAGCCCCTGCTCCCCGACTTCGGCCAGCCTGAGGACCGCGAGTTCGCCAGTTCCCTCTTGCGTGCCGCCCTGGAGAACACCGATTACTACTGGCGGCTCATTGGCGAACAGACTCACAATTGGGAACTCAATCGCATAGCCCGCATGGACCTCGTGGTCATGCAGGTGGCTCTGGCCGAGATATTCACTTTCCCCGCCATACCGCTGAGCGTGAGCATAAACGAGTATGTGGAGATAACCAAGGCATACAGCACCCCCCGCAGCGGCTCGTACGTCAATGGCATACTCGACTCGCTCTGCCATCGCCTTATCCGCGAGGGCACACTCGTGAAAGAGGACGAGGGAGAGACAAGCGATAACGACAAACAGACACATAAACAGAACGAACAATGACAACGACAATGATTCTCTTGGAGGCCGCCTCTGGCGGTGGTGGCATGTCCTTCATTATCATGATGGTGGTGATTTTCGCCATCATGTGGTTTTTCATGATCCGCCCGCAACAGAAGAAGCAGAAAGAGCTGCAGAACTTCCGCAACACCATAGCCGTGGGCTCCTCGGTGGTCACGGCCGGGGGAGTGTTCGGCACAGTCAAGCAGATTGTGGAGGAGGACAACACGCTCATAGTTGAGATAGCGCACGACGTGAAGGTGAAGATAGACCGCAACTCGGTGTTTGCCTCGGCGCCCGGCGCAAACACTAAGTAAAGACCCTGCAATCAACACAGTGACAGCTCGCTTGGCTGCTTTCGATGGACAGGTATCAGATGCGGCGCTTTTTCCGGAAGACGGCGGATGCTCTTGTCAGCCACCGCAGTCGGGAGTTCTGTGTCTTTCTCTTCTTTCTCGCCGTCTCTGCCGTCTTCTGGATGCTGCAGACCTTGGACGAGACACTGCAAAAGGATATACGCATAAAACTGGAACTCACTGATGTGCCGGACGATGTGGTGATCACCTCTCCCCTGCCCGGCGAGTTGCGTGCCGTGGTCAGCGACAAGGGCACCTCTCTCATCCGCTACGTCCGCTACGGCGTGCCACCGCTGCGCGTCTCTTTTGCCGACTACGCCCCCTCGACCGAGAGCGGGAAGGTAAGCCTGCCGCCCTCCGAGGTGGCGGGGATGGTGCAATCCTGCCTGCTCGGCACCAGCAGAGTGCTCTCCGTCTCTCCCGACACTTTGGAGTTCTATTTTAACCACGGGGCATGCAAGAGCGTTCCCATTCGCGTGGCGGGAGACGTGGATGTCTCGCCCGAATACTACCTGCTCAGCGTCACCACTTCCCCCTCCGAGGTACTCGTCTATGCCTCACCCTCCGTGCTCGACACGCTCTCGGCTATCTATACCTTGCCTGTCAACCTTTCCGACATTAAGAGCAACACTACCGCCGAGGTGGGTTTGCAGGGCATAAAGGGCGCTAAGCTGGGTGTGGAGAAGGCACAAGTGAACATCCAGGTAGACGTGTATATGGAGAATGTCATGAAAGTTCCCATCCACACCGTCAATTTCCCCGCCTCAAAGGTACTGAAGACCTTCCCGTCAGAGGTTGAGGTCACATACACCGTCGGCTATACGCTCAACAAGGACATTAAGCCTGACGATTTCGTCATCCTGCTCACATACGAGCAGATACTCGCCTACCAGCGCGAGGGTCGCACGAAGATTCCCGTCACCCTGCGCAGCCAGCCCGAAACGGTCATGGGCGTGCGCCTCGAGCCCGAGGAAGTGGACTATCTTGTGGAGAAAACCGATGTTGAAGAAGAAGAATAAGGCATAGGGAATGACACGCAGATTAGGCATCACGGGCGGCATAGGCAGCGGCAAGAGTTTCGTATGCTCCATCCTGGAGGAGGAGTTCCGCCTCCCCGTCTTCCGCTGTGACCTTGAGGCGCGACACTTAATCAACACCGATCCTCTCATCAAGCGGCAACTCACCGCACTCGTGGGCAACTCCGTTTATGCCGCGGACGGCACTTTAGACAAGACAGCGCTTGCCGGTTACCTCTTCGCCTCCACCCGAAACGCCACACGGGTGAATTCCATAGTCCACCCCCTCGTGCGCCTCGCCTTCCGCCAGTGGTGTCTCCGCCAGTCCTCAGGGCTCGTCTGCATGGAGAGCGCCATTCTCTACGAGAGCGGGTTCTCCGGCGAGGTAGACGAGATACTCTTCGTCTCCTCTCCCCCCGGGGTCCGGCTCTTCCGCGCCATGCGGCGGGACCATGCCTCACGGGCGCAGATAGAGGCGCGCATGAGCCGCCAGGATACCTCTCTTGCACGCAGCAACGCGCGTTACGTCATACACAACGATGCCGCCACCACAAGGGAATCCATTATAAACCAAATAAAAGAGCTAAACTTATGCTGAAGAAAATTCTGTCCATTTCCGGCAAGCCCGGTCTCTTCCGCCTCATCTCACGTGGCAACCGCAACCTCATCGTGGAGATACTAGACTCCACCCACAAGCGCCTGCCCGCCTTCGCCACGGAGCGCATAATTTCCCTGGCGGATATCGCCATGTACACTGACTCCGAGGAGATTCCCCTGCGGAGGGTGATGAAGAACATCCTCGAGCAGGAAGGCGGGCAACCCATAGCCCTCTCCCCCAAGACAGCAAGCCGGGAGCAGCTGGCAGCTTTCATGTCGCGCGCCCTGCCTAACTACGACCGTGACCGCGTCCACCCCTCCGACATCAAGAAACTCATCCAGTGGTATAACATTCTCGTGGCGAACCAGCTCACCAATTTCGACGAGGACCTTCAGGAAACCCAGGGTGACAACATTGTGGAGGAGGAAACAAAACAGTAATACCTCACAGCAACACGTAGCGACCACCGCCTGTCAGCCGTACCACGCCTTTCGTCTCTAAGTCATATAGCAAGACCGTGAGAGTTTGCGGAGGCAGGTTTGTCTCCACGCTCAACAGCGCTACGTTCTTGCCATAGTCAGCGCCTCTCAGGCAGCCAACTATGGCTGCTTCCTTCTCCGTCAGCTCGGGGAATATCTCCCTTTGCACGGGTTGCCGCCTCTGCCCTGTCTCCCATCCCATGCGACTTACAAAGTCCGCCGCCGATTCCAGCAGAGTGGCTTTGTCTTCCTTTATCAAGGCGTTGCAGCCAACCGAGACCTCGTCGCTCACCCTCCCGGGAAGGGCAAACACGTCGCGGTTGTACTCGTTAGCCAGCCTGGCGGTTATGAGACTTCCTCCCCTCTCCCTGCTCTCCACTACTATAACGGCATCCGCCAACCCGGCTACTATGCGGTTCCTGCTCACGAAGTTCACTTTGTTAATCTTGGAGTAACTTGTATACTCCGTCAACAGTCCTCCCCAGCTCACCATCTGCTCGGCGGTTTTCTTGTGCGGCAGCGGATATATCTGCTCCATTCCATGCGCCAGCACTGCCATGGTAGGCAGACCCTGCTCCAATGCTTCCCGGTGGGCAGCTATGTCTATGCCGTAGGCAAGTCCGCTCACAACCACCGCGTCGGGACACTCCCGCGCAAAGTCACGCATGAAATTGCGGCAAAACGTCTTCCCGTACTCCGTACAGTGCCTCGTGCCCACCATACTCACCACGTGTCGCGCATTCAGGTCGGCTGTGCCTTTGTAAAAAATCACTATGGGCGCGTCTCCGCATTCTCTCAACCGCCTCGGATAACGGTCATCCTCCCTGCATAAGCAGTCGACGCCCTCGTTGGCGGCAAAGTCCAATTCCCGTGTGGCAAGGTCGAGATACAGGTCCATCTGAGCCAGAGCGCGCTGAAAGTTGACGCTTGCGCCAGGCAAAGCCTCCTCCACGTCGAATCTGCTGTCATACACTGCCTTGGCCGACCCGAAATGGTCCAGCAACACATTCTGCACCCCAGAGTTCAGGGGGAATGTTTTAGCCAAGGCTATCGAGAAGAGTATTTCCTCGTCGTTCATGATTTATTCTTCAGATATTCATAGCCGAAACTGCAACGCAGACAGTCGGAACGGTCGCAATAGTTTGTTTTCAGTTCTATAAGAGCCTGGCTATCTGCCACAGAACTCACGCCCAGGCCGCATTCTTTCCATACCCTGAGAATACGGTTGTCCTCGGCAGGCATGCCGCGCAATATGCCAAAAAGGTGTTCTTTCAAGTTATCGTCACCGTGGGAGATGGCGTAAGCGTATAGCACCGGCACCACGGCATTCACAATGAGCAGGCACCTCGTGCTTTTCGTCAGGTTTAACTTCCTTGGCGCCACTGGCTTTCCTGGCAGAGTGTGCGTAAGCCAATAATCTGATGTGGTCGCGCTCAGCAGGTCGCATAGGCTCTCGACCGCATTCTGCGACTGCGCGCAGTCCAGCAAGTGAGACAGCAGCACCTTCCCGTTAGAATACATCCAGGCCATTTCAGCCATACGTATGTGAGGGAAATTCTGCGGGCGCAAGCGCAAATATTTCCACGCCGCACGAGGCAGAGGCTCTGGCAAGGAAAAGAGGTGACGCTGATAAGCATACTCTCTCTGGAGCTTCCGCTCGTAATCGTCTGCGCTGTCAGCTCCCTCCAGCAGTCCTGCGGTGCCCAAGAAGAGCGCCTCTATCTGGAAAAGGTCATCGCGGTGTTTTCCTATCCGCCCGAAGGGTATTAGCCTTGCCCACTGCTCGAAGGCATCACCGTTCAGCCCGAAGCCGAAACTACGCGCCAGTGTGACGAAGAGCACCCTTTCCCAGTCACCACTATAATCATCGAGAAGTCGCAGGATGCCACGCGCCCGGGCCTCCTCCCGCTCACATAAGAGAGTATCCAACCAACTATGCACAAGAAAGGGCTCCAATGCGCTTATTATCTTGTGGCAACGCGGATAGTCCGATGTCTGGAGCAGTTCCTCGTAGTTGGCTTGCAAACTGGCTGGTATGGGGAGCTGCAATTGTGGAATCAGCTTCCCTCCCGCGCCCGCAACCGGGCAGTCCACCTCCTGCGCCACGTGCAGGATAACGTTATTGTAGTTCTCGTCCGTGTCATGCCCGTGTCCGCGCCAGTCGCTCGAGCGAAGATGAAGCTCCACATTGCCAGCCCACATTGTGGAGCCTATGCGCACCTTGGCATTGAAGAAATCGGGTCCCGCATGAGGGTTGGGCTGCCCGGCATCCACCACCTCGAGCGGCTCCCCGTCGGTGGTGAAGAGGGGCGCGAGCGGAAAAATCCGGTGCCTCCAAATGTAATGCAAAAGCTTTTCCATTGGGCGAGGGGCTAAAATATAAGAACAAAAGTACGAAATATCAGCATAATTCCCTACCTTTGTGCCGGAAAAAGACAGAAGGACATGAAAATAGCACTTATCGGTTACGGCAAGATGGGGCACATGATTGAGGAAATAGCCCTCGCCCGGGGACATGAAATCGTTTCCGTCATAGACATAGACAACCAGCAGGACTTCGACTCGGAGGCATTCAGGAGCGCGGACGTGGCAATAGAGTTCACCGCCCCGCATGTGGCATACGACAATTACCTGAAGGCTTTCAGCCACCACGTGAAAGTGGTGAGTGGCAGCACGGGATGGATAGCAGAGCATGGCGAGGAGGTGAGGAAAATGTGTACAGAGGGCGGACAGACGCTTTTCTGGAGCTCTAATTTCAGCCTTGGCGTGACGGTGTTCCGCGCTGTGAACCGCTATCTGGCCCGCATAATGAACCAGTTCGACTCCTACACGCCACAGATGCGGGAGACACACCACATACACAAGCTGGACCACCCGAGCGGAACAGCCATAACATTGGCAGAGGAACTCGTTGGCGAGGTGGACCGCCTGTCGGGCTGGCAGGCAGGGCTCATGACAAAGCCCGACGGCAGCAGGGAGGGAAACCCCGAAGTGGCGGCTGACAAATTGCGCATAGACAGCGCGCGCGAAGGCGAGGTGCCGGGAATACACAGCATAGCCTGGGACTCGGACGCGGACTGCATAACCATAACCCACGACGCGCACTCACGCCAGGGCTTCGCCTTAGGAGCCGTGCTGGCAGCGGAATACACCGCCACGCACGAGGGATTGCTCACTATGTCTGACCTATTCAAGTTCTGATGAAAGAGAAGAAGAAAAAGCCCACCATAAAGGACTGGGCATACGGCATAATACTTTCCATTCTATACATCGTTTTCCTCATCTGGATAAAGAGTTGGTGGGGCATTGTCGTGTTACCCTTCATTTTCGACGCTTACGTGACGCGCAAAGTGAACTGGAACTGGTGGAAAGAACTTGAGAATCCTCTCACCCGCATACTTATGAGCTGGGTTGACGCTATAGTATTTGCCCTGGTGGCGGTCTATTTCGTGAACATTTACTTCTTCCAGAACTATACCATCCCCTCCAGCAGCCTGGAGAAGAGCCTGCTGGTGGGCGACTATCTGTTCGTGAGCAAAACGAGCTACGGCCCTCGCGCACCGATTACCCCTCTGTCAATGCCCCTATGCCAGCACACATTGCCCTTCGGAGGAGCAAAGAGCTTCATCCCGTGGCCGCAGTGGAAATACAAGCGCGTGACACCTCACCCTGTGGAGCAGAACGACATAGTGGTGTTCAACTATCCCGCGGGCGACACAGTAGCGCTTGCCCCACGCTATGCCGCCGCCGACTACTACCAACTGTGCCACGTGTTTGGGCAGCAAATAGACGAGCAAAACCGCCTTTACAACGGGGAAGCTCCCATAGAGGTGGACAGCCTCTCGACAATGGAGAGGCGCCAATATTACGCCCGTATAAACGAGTTGGGCAGACAATACGTAAAGCAGAATCCCAGGGAGTTCGGCAAGGTAGGCTGGCGGCCCGTGGACCGCAGGGAGAATTACGTGAAACGCTGCGTGGGGCTGCCAGGGCAGACATTGGAGGTGAAGGACCATATCATCTATATAGACGGGAAGGCCGCCAAGGAACCGGACAATGTGCAATATGACTACCGCGTGGAGATAACGGACCGTATGCTCCCTGAAGAGTTCACCAAAGAGATAGGGCTTTCTTACGACGACCAGCGCATGCTCTATCAGCAGGGAATGTGCCCTCTCTCGAAGAAGATGATAGAGGCGATGAAAGCACGACCCGACCTGGTGAAATCAATAGAATACGTGAGTTCCACGGAGACAAACGCGCTTTACCCCCTCGACCTGAACACGGGCTGGACGTGCGACAACTATGGCCCCATCTGGATTCCGGCAAAAGGAGGGAAAATAAAGCTCACACTGGAGAACTTGCCTCTTTACGAGCGCCCCATAAGGATTTATGAAGGAAACGAGCTGGAAGTGAACGATAAGGGGGAGATTGTGATTAACGGGGAAGTGACTGACGAATATACCTTCCAGATGGACTATTACTGGATGATGGGTGACAACCGCCACAACTCCGCTGACTCCCGCTACTGGGGCTTTGTGCCAGAAGACCATATCGTGGGCAAACCGATAATGATATGGCTATCCGTAAACAAGGATTACGGTTTATTTAAGGGTCACATCAGGTGGAACCGACTGCTCCGCTGGGTAGATAAAATAAAGTGAATGAAAGCTAAGGGGATTCTCTGCACGCTGGCGGCTGCCATACTGCTTGTGGTGGTCGTGCGTGTGTTTTTCCTTATGCTGACAGTCATCGTTGGAGACGGTATGGAGCCTGTTCTCCTGCGAGGTGACCGTGTGGTGGTAAACCGCTGGGCTTATGGCCTGCGCTCCCCCTTTATCCGGTTCACAGGCTACAAACGCTTTCACCCACTACTTCCTAAGCATGGCGACTGGGTGGCGTTCAACGCCCCAGACACCACAACCTCCCTGCGACCCGACACGGGGGAGGTGTGTGTGGGTTGCCTGATGGCTCTGCCTGGAGATACAGTATGGATGGGCCCCCACGGTAAGATTTCTTCTTTCCCCGACTTCTCGGTAGGCAGGGTATGGCCAGTAGTGGTGCCAGGAAAGGGACAAGAGATAAGAATCCGCCCGTGGAACACTGAGCTCTACGCTCTCACTATCCGTCGCTTCGAAGGGGAAAATGATGTCTGCGTAAGAGGCGATTCGCTGTATGTGAGGGGAAAGAGAGTGGAAACTTTCGATTTCCAGCATGATTTCTACTGGATGAGTTCCGGCAACGAGCAAAACATAGCCGACTCACGCACAATGGGTTTCATTCCCAAATGCAACGTGATAGGCCGCATGCAAATGATTCTTTATTCCCTCGACGGCTGGTCTCCCCGCTGGGAGCGCTTCTTCAAGCCTGTGCCATGAACTGCATACTCTCTTCCGTCTACTTAGGACCTGTGAGTTATTACATGCAACTCAACCGACACGAGACCGTCTGGACCGAGGTATACGACAATTACCAAAAGCAGAGCTACCGCAACCGCTGCACGATAGCCTCGCCCAATGGCGTGCAGACACTGAGCATCCCAGTCGTGAAACCGCAAGAGGGAAAGGCGCTGATGAAAGACATTCGCATAAGCGACCATGGAAATTGGCGCCATCTACACTGGAATGCCCTGCAGAGCGCTTATGGCAGTAGCCCATTCTTCGAGTTCTATGCTGACGATTTTGCTCGATTCTATCGGGAGAAATGGGATTCTCTTGCCGATTACAACGAACAGTTGCAACGTCTTGTCTGCCATCTGATAGGTATTGCTTCTGACGTTAGTATCACCACCAGCTTCGTGG
>JAJPYT010000044.1 GCA_021204845.1 Prevotellaceae bacterium
CGATGATACCTTACGCCCTGGCAGGGGTTGACTTCATTTCATTCGGCGCTCTCACTCATAGCGTTAAAGGACTGGACATGAGTTTCAAGGCTGCTGGTAGCGACAAGTTGATAATACAGAAGAAACAGAGATGAAAAAGATAACTCTTATATCACTCTTTCTCATAGAAAGCGCCTGCGCCCCTGCCTGCACCAATCTGATTGTGGGCAAGGGAGCGAGCAAGGACGGAAGCGTGATAGCAACCTATTCCAGCGACTCTTATGGCTCATACGGCTACCTTTTCTGGCAGCCGGGCGGCAAGCACCAGCCTGGCGATATGCGCCCTCTCTACGACTATGAGACCAACAACTATCTTGGCGAGATACCAGAGGCTGACAGCACCTATGCGGTAATAGGTCTGACGAACGAGCACCAGCTCACCATCTTGGAGACAACGTGGGGAGGCCGCGAGGAACTGGAAGACAGCACGGGTTTGCTCGACTACGGCAGCCTGATGCAGGTGGGCTTGCGACGTGCCCGCACGGGACGTGAGGCGCTGAAGGTGATGACTGAGCTGGCAGCCCAGTATGGCTACCGCAGCGAGGGAGAGTCGTTCACCGTGGCTGACCCAGACGAGGCATGGATTCTCGACATGGTTGGCAAGGGTCCTGGTGGCGGAGCTCCAGTGTGGGTGGCAGTACGTGTGCCTGACGATTGCATAAGCGGTCACGCAAATCAGAGCCGTATACGCCAGTTCCCGCTGAACGACAAGGAAAACTGCATCTATAGCTCCGACGTTATAAGTTTCGCCCGCGAGCGTGGCTATTTCAAGGGTAAGGACAAGGATTTCAGCTTTGCCGACGCATATAATCCGCTTGATTTCCATGGCACACGTTTCTGCGAAGCAAGGATATGGAGCTTCTTCAACCACTGGGCAGCCATAGACATGCAGCAATATCTCCAGTACGCGATGGGTTACGAGGACGACAACCCATTCCCCATCTTTGTGCAGCCACGGGAGAAACTCAGTCTGCAAGACGTGAAAGACATGATGAGAGACCATTATGAGGGCACTCCCATGGAATTGACCAATGACATAGGCATGGGACCTTACGAAATGCCTTATCGCCCCACGCCCCTAACATGGAAGCTCGACGGACAGACCTACTTCAACGAGCGTCCAATAAGCACACAGCAGGCCAGCTGTGTCTACGTGGTACAAATGCGCCGCTGGTTGCCCGATTACTTGGGAGCCATAGTGTGGTTCGCCAACGACGATGCGAATATGGTGCCTTTTGTCCCGGTTTATTGTTGCACCAATGGAGCACCGGAGTGTTTCGCTGAGCGAACGGGCGACACGTTCACCTTTTCCTTCAAGAGCGCCTTCTGGATGCAGAACTGGGTGAGTAACATGGTGTATTATCGCTATGTGCAGCTCTTTCCCGAGCTGCAGGCGGTGCGTGACCAGCTGGAGCGCGACTTTAGCTCCCTGCAGCCTGAGATTGAGGAAAAGGCAAAGTCTATGACCGAGGCGGAGGCGCGTCGCTTCCTGAGCGACTACACCTACCGCCAGAGTGGCAACATGATGGACCAGTGGATGAGGCTTGCACAGTTGCTCATAGTGAAATATAACGATATGACGCAAAAGCAGCAATATGACGACGGTAGCTGGAAAAAGACCCCTGGCGGCAACGAATATCCCGTGCTGCGCCCTGGATATCCAGAGCAGTTTCGCCGCCAGATAATAGAGCAGACGGGAAATAAATTCTATATAGACGAGTGAATAAACAATTATATATAAACAATAAATCTACGAAACTATGGACAACGAATTGATTAAAGCATGCGAGGCTGAAGCCCAAAAGTGGCTTAGCTCTCCTATTTATGACGCCGACACCAAGGCGGAAGTAAAGGCAATGTTAGACAACGAGGATAAATCGGCTCTTGTAGATGCGTTCTATCAGAGTTTGGAGTTCGGCACGGGCGGTCTGCGTGGCATCATGGGAGCGGGAACCAACCGAATGAATAAGTACGTAGTGGGAAAGGCGACACAGGGCTTTGCAAACTACATAAACAAAGCATATCCCGAGGGAGGCAAAAGCGTGGTTGTGGGGCATGACTGCCGCAACAACGGTCGTCTCTACGCCGAGACGGTGGCAGCCATTTTCAGTGCCAACGGACTTAAGGTTTACCTCTTCGAGAGTCTTCGCCCGACGCCAGAGATTTCCTTCGCAATACGCCAGCTGGGAGCCGTGGCGGGAGTGAATGTGACAGCCAGTCATAATCCACGTGAATACAATGGTTACAAGGCTTATTGGGCAGACGGGGCCCAGGTACTATCTCCGCACGACACGGGCATAATAGACGAGGTGAACAAGGTGCAGATAGAGGATGTGAAGTTCGAGGGCAAGCCTGAACTTATCAGCATCATTGGCGGTGAGATGGACTACGACTATATGATGGCAGTAAAGGAGGCCATTGTGGACCAGGACGTGATTCTTCGCCAGAAGGACCTGAACATTGTCTACAGCCCGATGCATGGCACAGGTCGCGTGATAGTTCCGCTGTGTCTGCGTAGCTGGGGCTTCCAAAACATCAACGTGGTGCCTGAGCAGATGGTGGTGGACGGCAACTTCCCCACTGTGGTGAGCCCGAATCCCGAGAACGCCGAGGCTATGACGCTTGGAATGAAACTGGGCACAAGGCTCAATGCCGACTTGGTGATTGCCAGTGACCCAGATGCCGACCGTCTCGCAATTGTGTGCCGCAACCCTGAAGGGGAGTGGGTTATCATAAATGGAAACCAAACCTGCATGATGTTCTCTTACTACATCATTAAGAATAAGATAGCCCTTGGGCAGCTGAAGCCCACCGACTTCCTCGTAAAGACCATAGTAACCACTGAGGTTATAGCCGAGATAGCCAAGAAGAACGGTGTAGAGTTGCGCGACTGCTACACTGGTTTCAAGTGGATTGCCCGTGAGATAGCTCTCAGCGAGGGTAAACAGAAGTTCATTGGCGGCGGCGAGGAGAGCTTTGGCTTCCTGCCATACGATAAGGTTCGCGACAAGGATGCCCCAGCCTCCATCTGTCTCATCTGCGAGATAGCAGCTTGGGCAAAGGACAATGGCAAGACCCTCTACGACCTGCTCATGGACATCTATGTTGAGTGCGGCTTCTCGTACGAGCAGACCATTAACGT
>JAJPYT010000027.1 GCA_021204845.1 Prevotellaceae bacterium
ATGCCAGCATAACCGCCGTGGTTGACGCTCTCGACGAGGCAGGGCTTACCGCCTGGCAAAGCACAGAGGACAGCCATGCTTACGGTGCCAAGCAACTCACTGACGAGGATGTCACGCCCTCACTCGTGAAAGCGCAGAGGGCGCAGCAGGCGGCTGGTTCCGACCTCTCCCTCGTGGCAAAGTATGACGGCACGTGGGCAGCGGCGCAAGGCAACGGTCCCGCCTCATGCCCAAGCCGCGGCACGGCTACGGAGACCTACAACAACGACAACTACTCCGAGGGCGGAGTGCTCAGTTGCACCATATCCAGTTTGCAGGCGGGCACTTACGAGATTTCCTTCTACGCCCAGGCTAACGCCGCCAACGTCAGTGGAGTTAATTCAGGCGACAACATCGCCCAGGTATATGCGAACGCTGCCACACAGGACATCACCGTGGGCACCGCCACCACCTGCGAGTACTCCGACGACGATATCTACACTCTCACAGCTACTGTGGACGCAGAGGGCATTCTCGAGTTTGGCATGCGTAACACGGCAAGTGGCGGCAACTGGTACACCGCAGAGGCAATAAGCATCACTCTCATAGGGCTCTCCGACGGCACCGCGGACGGCATCTCTTCCGCCGCTGCCACTAAGGTGGAGGGCGGTGCTGTCTACAGCATCCAAGGCATCCGTGTGAGCGGCATGAGCCAGCCCGGCGTCTACATCCGGAACGGAAAGAAGTTCGTTGTGAAATAAGGTATACTTTCTTTTATTCACGCCCTCTTCGCTTGCTGTTACTGGCAAGTGTCACTGACCACGGTGTCGGGCTGGCACGAGAAGATTTCATCTCCTCCGCGCATGTTCTCTTGCGGTTGTCCTGTCGGGGCAGACTGGGATTTCATGAGCCCTCGGACTGTGAAGAAACCGACAATCAGCAGCGCTGCTATGCCGCCAAGCCACCACCAACGTTTCCTGTGAGAGGCAGCGGCTGGCTGTTTGCCTCTCTCCGCAGGCGCTGGGGCTCGTCTGCTTCTCTCCATAGGCGCGGCGGTCCGTCTTTCTTCCTCCACACAAGCGGCTACCATATCATCTTCTCTCTCCACAAGGTCGGCGGCATTCTCCTCTATCATACAGCATATTCCCGCCGGGAAATGCAGAGAGCCGGCGTGCCTGTAGTCATATCTTTCCTTGAAGATTTCCATCATCCTGAGCTTTTCCTCGCGGCTCGCGATAGCCGCCATCACGTCTCTTCTCAGTTCTAACTGCCGCATCAGTTCCTCGTCGTTTTGCAACTGAAGGTCAAAGAGAACGCGCTTCGACTCGGGCATTTCATTACCACGAAGCAGATACTCGTCTAATTCGTCTTGAAAGTTTATTAACATATCGCTATCTCCCTCGTGGTTTTTTAGTTGTTAAAGCTGGCGCGGATTTCCTCTGCCTTCCGCCGCAGTGACTCCATGCACTTATATTTCCTGGTCTTAAGCGCGTTAACGGTGCTAATCGACGGCATTTCCAGCAAAATGACATCCAGTTTCTTCTTCTCGAAGTAGAACTTACGGAGTATCTCGTAGCAGGTGGCGGACATCTGCGAGAGCAGGTCGGCTATTATGTCTCTCAGGCTGTCTTGCGTCTGGTCGTACGGCTCTACGGGCTCAATATGCGAGATTGCCTCGTCTAAACTTAAGTGTATTGGCTGCTGGCGTACAAGTTCCAGATACTTAAGTTTGGCTATCCCCATGAAGTAAGTGCGTATGCTGCCCTCCAGCGGCTCACCGTCCTTACCTCGCACCAGTCCGTCCTCCACATATATTTTGCGGCTTTCCATGTTTTCCCAGAACTTTATGAAAGCGTTCTCGAATATATCGTCAGCCGCGTCGCTGTCCGCGAAGAACACGCCTGAGTATTTGCGGTAGAAGTAATCCTTGCAGTAGGCATACATCTCGTACTGGGCTCTACTTCCCCCATGGAGCATGCCTTCCACTAATCTCGCCTCTCTCTCCTGCAAGGGAGTTCTGAATTGTAATCTCGTTGCCATTCGCTTATCTTAGTATGTCTGTTATCCGATAACTGTTTGTCTCGCCCGAGAGAACGGGATATTGCGGTCTGCCGCTGGTGTTCGCGCTTATGAACTTCTTCAGCCTGGCAAATATCTCCTCATTGCTGCCACTCGGGCTTTTCTTAATCACGTTATATATAGCGTATGTCAGTTTTCCCACCGCGGGGCTCACCATCTCTGTGTTCATCTGGTCGCTCTGGCAGGCGCTAAGGCTCAGCCACCGCTCCTGTAGGGGCACCGCATCAGGGTTAGCGGCAGTCTTTGCACCTGTCTCGCCAGCGGGAGACAGCAACGACTTTATAGCCCCAAACACATCAAGCACTCCACGCTCTACCTCCTCAAAGCCTCCGCGGGTGGCATCTCCGCTGTGGCAGGCGTCCATCACCACCAGTATCTTGCCTTCGTCGCCCACTTGCTCACGAATCGCGCTGAGGTATTCGTTCACCTCGTCGTCTGTCAAATGCTTTTCCCCCATGTCTTTCTCGCAGGGTTGGCGGTAGGCGTCGTACGGTATCCAACATTCGTCCAAGGCGTCTGTCTCGTCGTTGTCCTCGTCTTTCATTTGTTGCCCATGCCCAGAATAATGTACATATACCACATCTCCGGGCTTGCACTGCCTTGCCAGCTTCTGGAAGGCAGCCACTATCGCTGCTTTCGTGGCCTTGCTGTTCACGAGTTTTGTGACTGATTTGTAGCCAGCCTCCTTCAGCAATTCCTCGACGTATGGCACATCCTTGTCACCGTTTATCTTGTTCCACGCCTCGTCTTCCTGCTCCCCTATGCCTATGACGAGCGCCCTACGAGTCTGTGCCTCAGCCACGGCACTCACTGAAAGGAACATCACGCACAACAATATTGCCGGCAGGCTCCACTGCTTTTCATTATCTTTTCCTGCCACTTGCGATGCCATGTTCTATGAGATATGTCTGTTGAGAGAGACAAAGGTAAGGATAAAATCGGATATACCCAGCTCCAAGCGTAATAAAATGCGCTTGCGGTATCCCTCTCTGGCGGATGCGCTGCCATGGATTCCGCCAGAGTTTTCCTATGAAGCGATTAAGAAGCCTTGCTTGAACCAAAAAGAAGGGATCAGTTCTAAAACCCTGTTGCAAATAAGAGGGATCAAGCGCAAAGCATAGA
>JAJPYT010000102.1 GCA_021204845.1 Prevotellaceae bacterium
ACTCCCAGAGCGTCTGCTCGCCATAGACCCACCAGCCGAAGGATGCCTTGCTCTCATAGCCTTTCCCGTCAGTCTTATGCACCGGCTCCATGTCCTCGTCATAGACGCGGTTGTGGAAGCTGGAACCCACGGAATAGAAGTTCTTGCCGTCGTCGTAGCTAAGCTCCAGCACATCGAACACGCCGTCCTTGTGCGGGCGTATCATGAAGGGGTTGTCCCCACGCTTCCAGCCGTTGCGGGCAGCCCCGTTGTAGAGGCTGTTCTTCACGTGCCAGTTGTCGAACTCCAGCTCGATGTGTATCGTCATGGCGCTCACGGGATAGTTGGCTATCGGCTGGTTGGCGGCTATCGTCGGGAAGATGCCGGGAGAGCTGTTTGTGAAGAACGAGGTCACGGGCGAGACGAAGAAGTCCTCGTTCATGTTCCTCACCCCCACGAACACGTTGGCGTGCTTCCAGCTCTGGCGGTAACCCAGCACAGCGATGGCGGCGTAGCAGTTCTCCTCCTGTATGTTGGAGAACACCTGATAGTCGCTTATGATGGATTCATCGGGGTTGGTCTTCGCCATGTGCAGCGTTGCAGCCTCTATGGTCCCGTTCTTCCAAGGCGAGTACTGGAAATCGAGCCTGAGCATGTTCATCCAGTTGACCGTCTTCTTGTTGGGGCTCCACTGCCACTCGGAGGTCATTTCACCTCCAAGTGTCTGGCTAACAGCAGAAAGAGGCGAGAGACAGCCTATAATACCAAGAATCAGAATTGTCGTCATCTTACGCGTGACATAACGTGAATAAGCCGCACAACCAAAGCCAGCGAGCGCAAGAACAGCTAAAAGAAAATACTTTTCCATAATGTGTATATTTTATTAGTTAAATGATTATTAGTCGTTTATCTCTTACTTGCCTAACACATAGTGGCTTTGCGCTGCAAAGTTACTGCCACAGCACAAATAACACAATACACTTTTTTAGTGAAATTGCGGGTTCAAACCTCTATCTTCTTACTCATTTTTAAGTAAATTGTCATTACTCTCTTCTAAGGTTAGAATAATTTTTATATCTTTGCGGGCGATAAAAAAGAGGTATCTCCATGACAGAAAAGTATCACGAAACCGACCCGCTCATTGACTTGATCAGTGACGATTACCGCATGCTTCAGATGATTTCCCGTTTTGGCATATCACTTGGCTTTGGAGACCAGACTGTAGCTGTGGCTTGTGCGAACGCAGGTGTGGACGTAGGAACATTCCTTACAGTGGTTAACTATATGAAAACCCCTGGCAGAGTGTACTCCCACGACATGAAAGATAGCATAGACCTGCCTGCCCTGATGGCTTATCTTAAGAAAAGCCACAATTATTTTGTAAACTACCGACTGCCGCAAATAAGGAGAAAACTGATTTCCGCCATCGATTGCTCGTCAAGCAACCAGATAGCTTACCTGATATTGAAGTTCTACGATGAATATGCCCAACAGGTGGCTTCACACATGAATTACGAGAATGTTGCCGTACATCCTCACGTGGAACTGCTCTTGGAGGGCAAACTGCCTACGGATCCCTTTATGACGGTGGTGCAACAACATTGCCACAATCACAGTAACATAGAGCGTAGCCTTTCGGAACTAAAAAACATCATAATAAAGTATTATCCCAGCCAGGCAAACGCAAGCCTACTTAACGATGTGCTGATGGATATATTCATAATGGAGGAGGATTTACTCACCCATTGCCAGCTGGAAGACACGCTGTTTGCCGATTGCGTGAGCAGACTGGAAAAAGACGTGCGGGACCATGGGGGGAAACCAGTCCCAGTATCCGCTGAAGAAGAGAACAGTAGCCTTCCCGACAGCGACCTTAGCGAGAGGGAGAAAGAGGTGATCCGCCTTGTGGCGATGGGGCTCTCTAACAAAGAGATTGCCGAGAAAATGTTTATAGCTGTGAACACCGTAATGACCCACCGCCGCAACATCAACCGCAAGACAGGCATACACGCCGCCGCAGGGCTTACCATCTATGCCATTGTGCACGGTCTCATCAACGTAGAGGATGTGAAGATGTAGCTTTAGCCCACATTATCTCGCCCCTGACACACATAAAAAGAAATCTCCAAAGCCTGAACGACTCTGGAGATTTCTTATTATAGGCTAACTGATCTGGCGGTTAATCTGCCAACTTTGCCTTGATAAACTCACGATTGAGACGGGCTATATTGCTGATGCTCTCGTTCTTTGGGCAAACAGCCTCGCAAGCACGAGTGTTCGTGCAGTTACCAAAACCAAGCTCGTCCATCTTCGCCACCATCGCCTTAGCGCGGCGAGCAGCCTCAACACGTCCCTGCGGAAGCAGAGCCAACTGGCTGACCTTAGAGGAAACAAACAACATGGCAGAGCCATTCTTGCAGGCTGCCACGCAAGCTCCGCAACCGATGCAGCTTGCGCAATCCATAGCCTCGTCGGCATTTTCCTTCGGAATAAGAATCGCGTTGGCATCCTGCGCTTGACCTGTCCTGATGCTGGTGTAGCCACCAGCCTGCATGATCTTGTCAAAAGCGGTACGGTCTACCATACAATCCTTGATTACGGGGAAACCGGCTGAGCGCCAAGGCTCAATCGTGATAGTGTCGCCATCCTTGAACCTGCGCATATAAAGCTGGCAAGTGGTCGCTCCACGCTCAGTCTTTCCGTGGGGAGTGCCGTTGATGTAAAGAGAGCACATACCGCAAATTCCCTCACGGCAGTCGTGGTCGAACACAAATGGTTCCTTGCCCATGTTAATGAGTTCCTCGTTCATGATGTCAAGCATCTCCAGGAAAGAGGTATCGTCGGGGATGTTCTTCATCTCGTGAGTGTCGAAATGTCCCTTCTCCTTAGGGCCATTCTGCTTCCAAAACTTTACAGTTACTGATATATTCTTAGCCATAGTATCTTAAGGATTAGAAGGGTTTAATTCTTGTAGTTACGCGTTTGCACTTTAATGCTCTCGTAGTTGAGGGGCTCCTTTATGAGTTCTGGAGCTTTCTCGTCCTTGTCCTGATATTCCCAGCAGCCGACATAGAAGAAGTTCTTGTCGTCACGCTTTGCCTCTCCCTCTTCTGTCTGGTGCTCCTCGCGGAAGTGACCTCCGCAGGATTCCTCGCGGTGCAGGGCGTCATAAGCGATAAGTTCACCCATTATGATGAAGTCGCGCAGATGTATAGCCTTGTCAAGCTCCACATTCAAACCTTCCTTAGAACCAGGGATAAAGAGGTTCTCGTTGAACTCCTTGCGAATGCCTGCAAGCAGTTTCAGACCTTCCTCAAGTCCTTCCTTTGTGCGGCCCATACCCACGTGTTCCCACATAATGTGACCGAGTTCCTTGTGGATAGAATCAACAGAGCGCTTGCCCTTGATGCTCATAAGGCGGTCTATCTCGGCTCGTACAGCATCCTCAGCTGCCTTGAACTCAGGCAGATCTGTGCTAAGGTGCGGCCAAATCTCCTGGTCGGCAAGATAGTTCTGAATAGTGTAAGGCAGAACGAAGTAGCCGTCAGCCAATCCTTGCATCAAGGCACTGGCACCTAAGCGGTTAGCTCCATGGTCAGAGAAGTTACACTCACCGATTGCGAACAAGCCAGGAATTGTGGTCTGCAACTCATAATCTACCCAAATGCCACCCATGGTATAGTGAATGGCGGGGAATATCATCATTGGATAGTAGTAATCAACACCGTCAACAGTGCGTGCCAACTGACCTGGATTCACATCAGTTATTTCCTCGTACATATCGAAGAGGTTGCCGTAACGCTGGCGAATCTCATCAATGCCAAGGCGCTGGATGCTCTCCGAGAAATCAAGGAACACTGCCAAACCTGTGTTATTCACACCCATTCCGTGGTCGCAACGTTCTTTTGCCGCGCGTGAAGCCACATCACGCGGAACAAGGTTACCAAATGCGGGATAACGGCGCTCAAGATAATAATCACGGTCTTCTTCAGGAATTTCCCAACCTTGCTTTGTGCCAGCCTGCAATGCCTTGGCGTCTTCTATCTTCTTTGGAACCCAGATACGTCCGTCGTTTCTCAGCGATTCAGACATCAGAGTCAGTTTGCTCTGCTTGTCGCCATGAACGGGAATGCAAGTCGGGTGAATCTGCACATAAGAGGGATTCGCCATGTAAGCACCTTTACGATAGCACTGGATGGCTGCTGTGCAGTTGCAACCCATCGCATTGGTGCTCAGGAAGTAAGTATTTCCGTAGCCGCCAGTGGCGATAACAACCGCATTTGCGCTGAAGCGCTCGAGCTTACCTGTAATAAGGTTTTTAGCGATTATTCCACGCGCACGACCATTGATGATAACCAGATCTTCCATCTCATAGCGTGTGAAGAGCTTTACCTTGCCAGTGTGAACCTGACGTGAAAGAGAGCTGTAGGCTCCCAGCAATAGCTGCTGTCCTGTCTGTCCTTTAGCATAGAAAGTACGGCTTACCTGCGCTCCACCAAATGAGCGGTTAGCCAGCATGCCGCCATATTCACGCGCAAAGGGAACTCCCTGAGCCACACACTGGTCTATGATAGCGTTGCTCACCTCAGCCAGGCGATAAACGTTCGCCTCACGTGCGCGGTAGTCTCCTCCTTTAACCGTGTCGTAGAAGAGGCGATAAACAGAGTCACCGTCGTTCTGGTAATTCTTGGCGGCGTTAATACCTCCCTGCGCTGCAATGGAGTGAGCCCTGCGCGGGCTATCCTGAATGCAGAAATTATACACATTGAAACCCATCTCAGCCAGAGAAGCGGCAGCGCTGGCACCAGCCAAACCCGTACCTACAACTATGACATCGAGTTTCAGTTTATTCTTCGGGTTCACCAGACGCTGGTGTGCCTTGTAATTGGTCCATTTCTCAGAAATAGGTCCCTCGGGGATTTTTGAATCTATAGTCTTTGCCATAACGCTTAATTATTTACTTGATGGGACAATTTGACTGAACGTGATGACTTCCGCTGTGAGGGTGGTGACCTCTAATAGGAGCATCACCTCTCTTAGCACCCTGCACGGGAGCTACACACGCCTTATTACACTCACAAGGGCAACCAGGTCTGCACTCGCCGCTGCAATTTCTCGTGCACTCGGGCAGGCATCCGCTTGCGCACACGGGAGCGCAACCTTGCGGCTGCTGCATGGGGCAAACAAGCTGTTGCTGGGGTTCCAAACGCTGCGCGTAATCAGCTGGTTTATAACCAAAACCGTAAGCGAGAGCCACAGCGGCAAACATGAGAATCAAGATGGTTGTGTAGATTGTCGCTATTACTCTCCAGCGGCAGAACCAAACCTTACCATTCCAGCCAACAGTCTGAATCGCGCTCCAGAAGCCATGATTGAGATGGAACCACAAAGCCACAAACCACACAATATATAAAACTGTGTAGACGGGGTTAGAAAAAGTGTGTACGATGTAGGCTGAGCCGTCTGTAGGCGCAATGTCTTTCTCAATATGCGCCAGCTCGGCAAACATCATGTTGTGCCAGAAGTTCCAGCAGTGAAGCAGCAGACCCAGCACAACGATGATACCAAGAACAAGCATGTTCTGACTTGCCCACTCTACCTTTTCCGGCTTACTCGTGATAGCATAACGGTTGTTGCCGCGAGCCTTGCGGTTCTGCAACGTAAGCAAGATGGCGAATACGAAGTGCAGTATCATTAATACCGCCAAAACCGCCGTTCCGACAAGAGCATACCAGTTAGCTCCGAGGAACTCACATATCATGTTGTAGCCCCTCGCACTGATTAGGGACACAACGTTCATTAGGGCATGAAAGGTGAGGAACAGAATAAGCGCCATGCCAGTTACTGACATCACTACTTTCCTGCCAATTGAAGAATTGATTAACCACATAATAAAATGACCGTGTTTTTTAATTATTAATTAGTATTTTAGTCGCAAATTTAAATCTTTTTGTTCACTTACACAAAAGATTGAACAAAGAGTTTCACTAAATTTGATTACTTTTGCGTGAATTATGCCTTTGAGAGAGCAATGAAGCAGAAGTTTGACGTTGTTGTGGTGGGTGCGGGGCACGCTGGATGCGAGGCTGCGACAGCAAGCGCACGCTTGGGAGCGAAGACGTTGCTCATCACAATGGACATGAACAAAATAGCTCAGATGAGTTGCAATCCAGCCGTTGGAGGTATTGCGAAAGGGCAGATTGTAAGGGAGATAGACGCCTTAGGCGGACACATGGGAGAGGTGACTGACAAGACTGCCATTCAATTTCGCATGCTGAACCGTTCGAAAGGACCTGCCATGTGGAGCCCCAGGGCACAGTGCGACAGAGGCAGATTCATCTGGGCATGGCGAGAGGTTCTTGAAAACACAGAGAATCTTTCCCTCTGGCAAGACCAGGTGAAAGAACTCATAGTGGAGAAAGGGCAGGTGAAAGGCGTGCTCACTTACATGGATGTCTCATTCCTGGCAAGGTGTGTGATAGTCACGGCAGGGACTTTTCTTAATGGGTTGATGCACATAGGAAGGACTAAACTTCCTGGAGGACGCTGTGCCGAACCGCCTTCATTGCTTCTTGCGGAGAGCATCTCACAACATGGTATCAGGAAAGGAAGGATGAAGACAGGCACCCCTGTGAGAATAGACGGGCGAAGCGTTCACTTTGAGGATATGACGAGACAACCTGGGGAAACAGATTTCCATAAGTTCAGCTACATGGGTGAGGCAAGACCTTTGCCACAACTACCTTGCTGGATAACATATACAAATCCCGCCGTACACGAACGATTAAAGGAAGGATTAACGGATTCTCCCCTATTCAACGGGCAAATACAAAGTATAGGACCACGCTATTGTCCAAGCATAGAGACAAAATTAGTCACCTTTGCCGATAAGGAGCAACATCAACTTTTTCTCGAACCAGAGGGAGAAAACACACAAGAATTTTACCTTAATGGATTCTCATCCTCACTGCCAATCGACGTTCAAATCGATGCACTTAGGCATATACCAGCATTTAGGGATGTAGTGGTTTACCGCCCAGGCTATGCCATAGAATACGATTTCTTCGACCCAACACAACTATATCACTCGTTGGAATCGAAGAAAGTTGATGGACTGTTCCTTGCAGGGCAGGTTAACGGCACAACTGGCTACGAAGAGGCGGCAGGACAAGGATTAGTGGCAGGCATTAATGCCGCGCTGAAATGTGGTGGTAGCGAAGCCTTCACGATGAAAAGGGACGAGAGTTACATAGGAGTGTTGATTGATGATCTCGTGACAAAAGGGGTTGATGAACCATACCGAATGTTCACGTCAAGAGCGGAATATCGCATACTCCTGAGACAAGATAATGCTGATGAACGGCTGACAGAGAGGAGTTACGACTTAGGGATAGCAACAAGAGAAAGATATGAGCACTGGGCGGCAAAGCGTGATGAAATAAGGAAGATAGAAGAATTTTGCAACAAGTTCTCAGTGAAAGCGGAAAGGATAAACCCTATATTAGAGCAGTTGGGTTCCACTCCACTCACTAAAGGATGTAGATTGATTGAGATACTTTCACGACCAGAAATCTCAATTGAGACCATTTCTCCACATATAGACAAACTTAAAGAATTGATTAATTCGATTAGTGACAGAAGGGAAGAGATAGTTGAAGCGACAGAGATAAAGATAAAATATAAAGGATATATCGACAGGGAATACCAGATAGCGGAGAAGATGCACCGCTTGGAGGAACTTAAGATACGCGGTAGATTCAACTACCCTGAACTGGAGAGCATCTCAACCGAAGGCAGGCAAAAACTGCAAAAGATAGACCCGGAGACCATAGGACAAGCAAGCAGAATACCAGGAGTTTCTCCCAGTGACATCAACGTTTTGCTGGTTTTGATGGGAAGGTAGTTCCACGTGAAACAGGAAGACAAAAAACCATCTATACTATGAATAAAGAACTGTTATTAAAGAACCTTAGAAACGTGCCGGATTTTCCAGTGAAGGGAATCCAGTTTAAGGATGTGAGCACTCTGTTCAAGAATCCAGAATGCCTAAGAATGGCGGTGGATGAGCTGTACGAGATGTATAAGGACAAGGGTATCACGAAAGTTGTGGGGATTGAGAGTAGAGGCTTTGTGGTAGGCGCTGCTTTGGCTTATAAGCTGGGAGCAGGCTTTGTGATGTGCAGAAAACCAGGAAAACTACCAGCAGAAACCAGAAGTCGGAGCTTCATGAAAGAGTATGGGGAAGATTCGATAGAGATACATACCGATGCCATAGACAAAGAGGATGTAGTGCTTTTGCATGACGATTTACTCGCGACAGGGGGAAGCATGAAAGCAGTCATGGACCTTGTAAATGAGTTCTGCCCTCAAAAGATATATATAAACTTCATAATAGAACTTCGCATAGAAGGTCTCATCGGCAGAGAACAATTCCCCAAAGAAGTGGAGATAACACGTTTGTTAGAGATATAAATCGGTGGAAGAGGCAACAAAACAGCATTTGAAGAACATAGTGGACAATCTGCCAGACTGCCCAGGTTGCTACCAGTTTCTCGACGAGACAGGGAAGATAATATATGTGGGCAAGGCTAAAAGGCTAAAGCGCAGAGTCTCCAGCTATTTCCAAAAAGAGCACGAGAGCCGTAAAACGAACCATTTAGTTCGAAGCATCAGAGACATCAAATATATAGTGGTGAACACAGAAGAAGATGCCCTGTTGCTGGAGAACAACCTGATTAAGCAATGGAATCCCAAATACAACATACTGCTTAAAGACGGAAAGACCTACCCCTCCATTCTTGTCACCAATGAATTCTTCCCTCGCATCTTCCAGACGAGGAAGATAAACAAGCGCAACGGCACTTATTTTGGGCCTTATAGCCATGTTCCCACACTGCACATGCTACTGGAAGTTATACGCAACCTCTACCCTATCCGAACTTGCAAAATGCCCCTGCTGGCAGAAGGCGTGGAAAACGGCAAATACCGCGAATGCCTCGATTTTTACATACACAAGTGCTGCGGAGCCTGTATAGGGAAGGTAAACCACGAAGAGTATGGCAAATGGATAGAGGAAGCCAAGGAAATACTGAAGGGGAACACGAGGAGCATAGAAGCTGGCATGATGGAAGAAATGCGCCAATTGGCAAACGAGATGCGCTTTGAGGAGGCTGAAGCGATGAAGCGGAAATACCTGATGCTCGAGAACTATCGCAGCAAAAGCGAGGTGGTAAGTTATACCATTAACAACGTGGATGTGTTCAATATAGAAACTGACGAAAAGACAGGGTATGTGAACTATCTGCATGTAAACAACGGCTGCATAACCCAGGCATTCACCTTCGAATTAAAAAAGCGACTGGACGAGACAACAGAGGAGTTGCTGACCTTGGGCATAGGAGAAATGAGGGAGCGTTACCACAGCAACAGCAAGGAAATCATCCTACCGTTCCACGTGGAACTACAGCTGGAAAACGTTGTATATACGATACCTCAAAGGGGAGAAAAGAGGAAGTTACTGGAACTCTCGAAGCTGAATGTATTGCAATATAAGAAAGACCGCATAAGCCAAAATGACAAGCTGAATCCTGAACAGAGGGGTGTAAGACTTATGAAGGAACTGCAAGCGGCTTTAGGAATGAAAGAAATGCCAGTGCAAATAGAGTGTTTCGACAACTCAAACATGCAGGGAACAGACGCGGTAGCAGGTTGTGTTGTTTTCGTGATGGGGAAACCAAGCAAGAAAGACTATAGGAAATACACCATAAAGACCGTGGAGGGAGCTGACGATTACGCCTCGATGAGGGAAGTGGTAAGGCGCAGATATAGCCGCATGATGACTGAGGGAACAAGGTTGCCAGACCTGATTATTACCGACGGAGGGAAGGGGCAAATGGAAGCTGTGAGAGAAGTCACCGAGGACGAACTAAAGCTTGCAATACCAATCGCAGGACTGGCTAAAAATGACAAACACAGGACAAACGAGTTGCTGTTCGGCTTTCCCGCAAGCGTTATAGGCATGAAGACTGACAGCACCCTGTTCCACTTCCTTACGCGTGTGCAGGACGAGGTGCACCGCTACTCCATAGCCTTCCACCGGGACAAGCGCAGCAAGCACCAGTTAGCCTCTGAATTAGACAAGATAAAAGGGATTGGACCTAAGACGAAAGACACGCTCCTGCGCCACTTCGGCAGCGTGAAACGGATACGGGATGCGGAAGAAGAAGCCATAGCTGAAGTTATTGGGAAAAGCAAGGCAAAAATTATAAAAGAAACACTTGTAAATGAGAGCAAAAATGGTTAACATTGCATTTGCTAACCGCAGCTAAGAGATGAGAATAGTGATTCAAAGAACGGCTCACGCTTCCGTAACTATCAATGGGACAGTTAAATCCAAAATAGGGAAAGGGTTTCTCATCCTGGTGGGAATAGAGAACGGAGACGCTCTGGAAGATGTGGAGTGGCTTTGCCATAAAGTGGTGGGACTAAGGGTTTTTGACGACGAGAAAGGAGTAATGAACCTGAGTATTACTGATGTTGGAGGCGACATACTGGTAATCAGCCAGTTTACACTCATGGCAAGCTACAAGAAAGGGAATAGGCCCAGCTACATACGAGCCGCCGACCACAGTGTGGCGATACCGCTCTACGAAAGTTTCTGCGCGCGTCTCGAAGCCCTCTTGGGCAAGCCTGTGGGAAGCGGGGAGTTCGGGGCAGACATGAAAGTGGAGCTGCTTAACGACGGACCAGTAACCATCTGCATGGACACGAAGAACAAGGAATAGGAACAAAGACAAAAAGACAAATATGGGGACAGAAGTAAACCGCTACGCACACATGCTGGCAAAGTACAAGACCAAGCTTGACGATGCCGAAATAGCGAAAGAAGTGGGGAAAATCTTGCAAGACAGAGCTGCCCAGAACAATACGGCAGAGGTGAAGAGATTCCTGCTTGGAAGCGTGGAACTGACCAGCCTGAAGAGCACCGACAGCGAGGAAAGTGTGCTGGAACTGACGGAAAAAGTGAACGACTTCGCCAACGAATACCCCTATCTGCCCCACGTCGCCACCATTTGCGTTTATCCCTGCTACGCCCAGATAGTAAGCCAAAGTCTGGAGGTGGAAGGCGTTGAAGTGGCTTGCGTAAGCGGCAATTTCCCCTCGTCTCAGGCACTTCTCGAGGTAAAGGTTGCAGAGACCGCCCTCGCCATTAAAGATGGCGCAACAGAGATAGATATAGTGATGAGCATTGGGAAATTCCTGAACGGCGACTACGAGACGGTTTGCGACGAAATAATGGAACTGAAGGAAGTCTGCGGGGAACATAAGATGAAAGTGATTCTGGAGACAGGACTTTTGGGCTCAATGCAGAATGTAAAGAAAGCTGCCCTACTTGCCATGTATGCAGGAGCCGACTACATAAAGACCAGCACCGGGAAGGAGAAACCAGCTGCAACACCCGAGGCGGCATACGTTATGTGTAAAGCCATAAAGGAATACTACGACGAGACCGGCATACAGATAGGCTTCAAACCTGCTGGAGGGATAAACAGCGTGGAAGATGCCATCAAGTACTACACAATAGTAAAAGAGGTGCTGGGCGAGCGCTGGCTCACGAATGAGTGGTTCAGACTCGGAACAAGCCGTCTTGCCAACTTGCTGCTCAGCGAGCTGGAGGAGAGGGAAATCACCTTCTTCTGACCCTGTGAGAGGCGGGAAATCCCGACCAGAGACCAAAGTCTCCAGCAAAAACAAAACCTCAGAAGCCCACAAACAAGGCTAAAACGCTAAGAAACAAGAGAAAAGGATGCGTGAAAAAGGAAAGTTAAACTAATAAAAATAGAGAAATGAAAACATTAAAGTTTTTACCTGTAATCGTTTTGTCTCTGCTCTGCTGCGCATGCGTGGTCAGCAAGAACAAGTACGAGATTGCCGAGCAAGGAAGGCTGGCGGCTCTCTACAGCAGGGACAGTCTGTCTACCCTCTTGTCTGGCTCCCGCAAAGATTGCGAGAATCTGACCAACCAGTGCAACGCGCTGATGGGCGACACCACCCAAATGGGCAAGAGCCTGAGAAGCTACCAAGCCCTGCTGGCAAACAGCAACACGGAGAACCAGAAGCTGAACACGGAACTGGGCGACCGAGAGGAAACAATAGCCCAGCTGCAAAACATGATTAACGAGCAGAACGCACGTGTGAAGAGCATCCTCGACAATGTGAAGAACGCCCTGAACGGATTTAGCAGCAGCGAGCTTACAGTGCGCGAGGAAGGCGGAAAAGTTTATGTTGCCATGAGCGACAAGCTGCTCTTCGAATCGGGCAGCGCCATAGTCAATGAGAAAGGAAAGGAGGCACTTGGCAAACTCTCCGAAGTGCTGAACACCCAGACTGACATCGATATCTATATTGAGGGCCACACCGACAGCGTGCCAATTCACACTGCGGTCTACCAAGACAACTGGGACCTGAGCGTAATCCGTTCCACCAGCGTAGTAAGGATTCTCACGGAAACCTACAACGTGAGCCCATTGCAGATTCAGCCTTGCGGCCGTGGCGAATATAAGCCAGTTGACACCAACTCCACACCCGAAGGCAGGGCAAGGAACCGCCGCACGGAAATTATCATTGCTCCGAAACTCGACCAACTCTACGAGCTGCTGCAAAGCAACTAAGCACTACCCTACCCCATCAGATAAAAAAGGCGCTCCCAAAAACTGGGGGCGCTTTTTCATAGCTATGGGATGGAACTTCTCCGCGTTTATTTCATACGAGCTACACTCAGAGAACGCATGGCGTTCATAACGGCAAGAACCATCACTCCAACATCGGCAAAGACCGCAAGACCCAGATTTCCCAAGCCAAAGACGGCAAGAAGCATGACAGCCACTTTTATGCCAATAGCAAGCCAAACGTTTTGTTTCGCTATTCCCACAGTGTGACGTGAAATGCTGATGGCAGTCGCCACACGCTGCGGATTATCGTCCATAAGCACCACATCTGCCGCCTCTATTGCCGCATCGCTGCCTAAGGCTCCCATGGCAATCCCGACATCGGCATGAGCCAAAACAGGCGCGTCATTTATGCCGTCGCCAACGAAAAGCAACGAGCTACTTTCGGGCTTCGAGGCAAGCAATTGCTTGATATGCTCCACCTTTCCAGAGGGAAGAAGTTCTGCCGCATACTCGCTCATGTTCAACTCTTTTGCAACGGCAGCCGCCACTGACTCAGCGTCTCCCGTTAGCATCACGCAGCGGCTCACCCCAAGCTGGTGCAACTGGGCTATCGCCTCGGCACTCTTTGGCTTAATGTTATCATTTATCACTATATGACCTGCATAAACCCCGTCTATCGCCACGTGAACAACCGTTCCGTCATCCTCTGGGCAGAGGGACCACCGCGCCCCTATCGAGCCCATCAGCTTCGTGTTTCCCACTGCAACGGCTCTTCCTCTCACGAGAGCTTTAACTCCCTGTCCTGCCACCTCGGTCACGTCAGAGACTTTACAACTGTCGGTAGTGCTGGCTGGATAGGCGTCTCTTAGGGCTGCACCTATAGGGTGCGTGCTGTATTGCTCTACATGGGCGGCAAGGTGCAGCAGTTCCTTCTCGTCTATCTTCTGTGGGTGCACAGCCGTTACCGCAAATTTCCCCTGAGTTAGAGTTCCCGTCTTGTCGAAAACAGCCACTCCTGCCTTTGCGAGCGTCTCCAGAAAGTTAGCTCCCTTCACCAATATTCCCTTGCGCGAGGCACCGCCTATGCCGCCAAAGAAAGTGAGCGGAATGCTTATCACCAAGGCGCAGGGGCAAGAGACGATGAGGAACATGAGCCCACGGTAGAGCCACGAGGGGAAATTTATGATGTAAGCTCCGTGCATGAACAAGGGAGGCACAAAAGCCACCAGCACAGCCAGTGCAATAACTATAGGCGTGTAAACGCGAGCGAATTTAGTTATAAAACGCTCGTTTCTCGACTTGTTGGCACTGGCGCTCTCCACGAGTTTTATTATTTTGGAAGCCGTGCTCTCGCCAAAATTTCTGGTGGTGGTGACACGTATCACTCCGCTCAGATTTATGCAGCCTGAGAGCACCTCGTCGCCCACAGCGAGGCTACGAGGCACGCTCTCGCCCGTGAGAGCGGCTGTATCGAGGGAAGAAGCCCCCTCTTTCACCACTCCGTCGAGAGCCACCCTTTCACCAGGGCGCACAATCATTGTCTCCCCCACTGCCACGCAGGCTGCTTCTACAGTCATTTCCTGCCCGTCTCGCTCCACGTTCGCCCTGTCGGGGCGTATATCCATAAGAGCGGATATACTCTTACGGCTTCTGCCCTGCGCGTAGCCCTCGAAAAGCTCGCCCACCTGGAAGAAGAGCATTACAAACACAGCCTCGGGGAATTGCGTCTCTGCCCCAGGCAGAAAGCCAATTACCAGCGCCCCAATGGTTGCAATGGTCATTAGGAGATTCTCATTGAAAACATCTCCACTCTGAATGCCCTCAAGCGCCTCTCCCAACGTTCCAAAGCCAACTACCAGGTAAGGTACCAGATAGACCAGCAGAAGCTGCCAAGTGGCAAGGCTCGTGTGTTTCTCCACATATACAGCCACCGCCAGCAGCAGGGCTGCCACTATTATGCGCAGCACAGCCCCCATTCCGCCTTCATGGTGGTGCTCGTGGTCGTGTCCGTGATGATGATGTTCATGTTCGTGTGCCATGTCTTTAATTCTTAATTGTTTCACGGCACAAAATTACGTCAAATGTTTTGCAACTTGGTTGCAAAGTTGAGATGGGGCTTGATTTAAGAGGAACATCACTATAGACGGAATCCATTCAAGAACTTAAGACAAGGCAGATACCGTTTTATGATGTAGAAAGCGGCAAGCGAGAGTACGATGGTGAGAAGAGGAATTAAAATATTCAACGAACAGCAAAGCAGGTCAGTGTCTGGTTGTAAGAATTTAAAAGCGAACCTGCGGATAATCACCTGTAGTGGCTTGTGAATTGCATAAACAAAGAACGAGGAGGTGGAGAGAAAAACAAGCACTCCCTGCCATCTGCATGTAGACTTTCTTTCGTAAACCGCCATTGCCCCGAAGATGAGAAAAACTGAACCTGCGCGCATAATAAACGCTGGCAGATGAATACCGTTAAAGTAGCATATCGTCTCACTTACCATCAAAACTAATATCCCACCATTCATTAGCAAAGATGTCCTATCGCTCACATTAGAAAACAATTGGCTTTTGTTCAATCCCATATAAGCTCCCCACGAGAAATAGAACCAACAAGCAGTGCTGAAACCCTCAAAAGGCAAGCCGATGTGGCAAGCCATCAAACAGCCTAAAGCAAGAACTCCCACCCACTTCAAATATCTGACAATCAAGAAAACAAGGGGTGAAAACAGAGAAATGACAAAAAGGTCGCGGATAAACCAGAGAGGACCATCCATCGGCATGCCAGTAGTGTCTAAAGCGTAAATAGATTTCCACACGTCAGTCAAAGTATATTCCAGAATAGATTTATACCCATCCTTCTCCATAACGCTGTCACCCGAAGTGAGCAAAGCCATGCCGCTGTAAAACAGCATCACAAGCACATTCCAGCTAAGATAGGGTATCAAGAGCGATTTAATTCTACTCTTCGTTTTCTTAAGGTAATTCATGCCTGCAATTCCACTCTCCATGTCTGTCTTAATGAAATAAAGATAGCCTGAGATGAAAAAGAAAATTGGCACGGCTATACCAGTAATCACGTGGGAGATAGTGTTCCCAAGGTAAAAGTAAAAGCTACTGGCATGCAATAGCGCCTCAGCACTAATATCTGGGGTGTAGTAGTGCTTGAAAACTATCAGCACGGCAAGGGGGAAACGCAAATCCCTAATGCTTTTAGACAACAATTCATTCATATCCTTTCCTTGTTAGTTTTATTCATCATGGAAAACAAACATTTGGGGCGGATACGCGCAGCGTCAAATGATTATTGCTGTTGATATTCTGGAAAGAGAATTTGAATATCTCTTGCCAAGAGAAACACAACAGGCGCAAAGGTAAGCATTTTAAGGATAAG
>JAJPYT010000140.1 GCA_021204845.1 Prevotellaceae bacterium
GTCTGGAAACGGTCATAGTTACTGGCTCCCGCAGTGGTAGGGCGGCAAGTCTTTCGCCATAGTGAATGCCATTCTTCGAGAAATCCACCTCAAAACCATCTGGCTTGATTATCTCCACTTGCCCCTTATCCACGTAAGCAGGAAGAAAGAGATAATAAATATTTTCCTTTTCGTCGTGGAAGAGTTTCAGTTCCATTCCACATACGTCTTCTGTGAACCGCAGTCGGTTAATTACAGATTTAGGCTCGACGCGCAGGAGCACGAGCAAAACGACTACCAACAGCACTGCCAAGACTGCCAGCCATCCATACTTTTTAAAGAGGAATGAGCACATTACCACCTTCCGGGCGCTCGACTTCCCTGAAGCGCCGCATAGCATTATAACATTCAAGGTACATAAGAAAGGGCGTGGGAGTCATTACTTGTCCGCTCATCCTGGCTTTCAGGCTCTCGCATTGCCCATACACAAGGATAAGCAACCGAGTTAGCCCACGCCGTGACATATTACACCACAACTGCGCCTACACACGAGGTCGCAGCGGGATATAATACTCCCAACGCGGACGTTCCGTTGCAGTATCTTCTAGTGTATGTTCAAACTTGCGAGATTTGAAAGCCCGAAGATAACGTCCGTAAACGTCCTTTTCCAATAAAAACAACCCGCAAGCCCTCGCTTGGGCTAACCTCAAGTCAGCTGCAAAGTTAAGGAAAAATTCCGTTACATGCAAACTTGGGGAGGGGAAAGCTTAGTTCTGCGGCTTATAGAACATAATGGAAAGACACAAAAAAAGACCGCCGCCCCAAGTGGGAGCGGCAGTCTTTACTGTCATGTGGGTATTCTAAAAGTTCACTCCTCTACCGCTGCCTGCGCGGCTGCCAGACGTGCTATGGGCACGCGGAAGGGCGAGCAGGAAGCGTAGTCCATGCCAATGTGGGCACAGAACTTCACGGAAGTAGGCTCGCCGCCATGCTCACCGCAAATGCCCATGCGCATGCCCGGACGTATGCTGCGGCCTTTCTCCACCGCCATCTTTATGAGCTGCCCCACACCGTTCTTGTCGAGTACCTGGAAGGGGTCTACCCTAAGAATCTTCTTCTCCAAGTAAGTGGGCAGGAAGCTGGCGATATCGTCACGCGAGTAGCCGAAGGTCATCTGGGTGAGGTCGTTGGTGCCGAAGGAGAAGTACTCTGCCTCGGTGGCTATGCGGTTGGCTGTGAGGGCGGCACGCGGGGTCTCTATCATGGTGCCCACCTCGAAGTCGATGCGTATGCCCTCTTCAGCGAACACCTTTTCGGCCTCTCTCATTATGATTTCCTTCTGCTGCTTGAACTCATAGAGAATACCTACCAGAGGAACCATAATCTCGGGATGCGGGTCGAAGCCCTCTTTCTTCAGCTGGCAGGCGGCACCAAGGATGGCGCGGGTCTGCATAGCGGTGATTTCGGGGAAGGTGATGCCCAAGCGGCAGCCACGGTGACCGAGCATGGGATTGTTCTCGGAAAGGGAGGCCACACGCTTCTGTATGAGCTGCACGCTCACGCCCATCTCCTGGGCAACCACCTGCTGGCCAGCCTGGTCGTGGGGCACGAACTCGTGCAATGGCGGGTCGAGCAGACGGATGTTGACTGGCAGTCCGTCCATAGCCTTAAGTATTCCGTAGAAGTCGTTGCGCTGGTAAGGCAACAGCTTTGCGAGCGCCTTCTCACGGCCCTCTACCGTCTCGGCAAGAATCATCTCACGCATTGCCACTATCTTCTGGTCCTCGAAGAACATGTGCTCCGTGCGGGTAAGCCCTATGCCCTTAGCGCCGAAGGCACGTGCCATCTCGGCATCGTGCGGAGTGTCGGCATTGGTGCGGACATCCATTTTGGTGTATTTGTCGCACAGGTCCATCAGCGTCTTGAAGTCGCCGCTCAGCTCAGCCACCTTAGTGTGAATCTTTCCCGCGTAGACCTGGCCTGTAGAGCCGTTCAGCGAGATGAAGTCGCCCTCGTGATAGGTCACACCCTCTATCTCCACTGTCTTAGTCTTATAGTTGACATTTATGGCTCCCGCGCCGCTGACGCAGCACTTGCCCATGCCACGAGCCACAACGGCAGCGTGTGACGTCATTCCGCCACGTGCGGTGAGAATGCCCTCGGCGCTGGTCATACCAGCCAAATCCTCGGGAGATGTCTCTATGCGCACCATCACCACCTTGTGACCGTTGGAGTGCCATTCCTGCGCATCCTCCGCATGGAACACAATCTGGCCGCAGGCAGCGCCTGGGGAGGCGGGCAGGCCCTGGGTGATTACTTTTGCCTTCTTGAGAGCCTCCTTGTCGAATATCGGGTGCAGCAGCTCGTCCAGCTTCAGCGGCTCGCAGCGCAGCAGGGCGGTCTTCTCGTCAATCAGTCCCTCGCGCACCATGTCCATGGCTATCTTCACCATGGCTGTGCCGGTGCGCTTGCCGTTACGTGTCTGTAGGAACCAGAGCTTGCCCTCCTGCACGGTGAACTCCATGTCCTGCATGTCGTGGTAGTGCTGCTCGAGCTTGTGCTGGAGAGCGTTCAGCTCCTCGTAAAGAGCCGGCATAGCCTCCTCCATAGAGGGATACTTGGCCACACGCTCCTCCTCGCTCACTCCGGCGCGCTCTGCCCAGCGCTGGGAGCCAATCTTGGTTATCTGCTGCGGTGTGCGTATACCTGCCACCACATCCTCGCCCTGGGCGTTTATCAGATACTCACCGTTGAAGAGGTTCTCTCCGTTGCCCGCGTCGCGGCTGAAGCATACGCCAGTGGCGCTGGTGTCGCCCATGTTGCCGAACACCATTGCCATCACCGACACTGCGGTTCCCCACTCGTCGGGTATGCCCTCAATCTTGCGGTAGAGTATGGCGCGCTCGTTCATCCAGCTGCGGAACACGGCGCAAATGGCGCCCCAGAGCTGCTCCATGGGGTCAGTCGGGAAGTCGCTGCCCGTCTGCTCCTTTATGGCTGTCTTGAAGAGGGTGACCAGTTTCTTCAGTGACTCCACGCTAAGGTCCTTGTCGAGAACCACGCCCTGCTCCTTCTTCACCTTCTCTATGATAGCCTCGAAGGGGTCGATGTCTTCCTTGTTCACCGGTTTCATGCCAAGCACCACATCACCATACATCTGCACGAAGCGGCGGTAGCTGTCGTAAACAAAGTGAGGATTCTGCGTCTTCGCCACCATTCCCTCAGCCACCTCGTCGTTGAGCCCGAGGTTCAGAATGGTGTCCATCATGCCAGGCATAGAGGCGCGCGCACCAGAGCGAACAGACACGAGCAAAGGATTCTTCACGTCGCCGAACTTGCTGTGCATCAGTTCCTCAATGTGCGCCACAGCGGCATTCACGTCCGCGCTCAGCAGCTCCACTATCTTAGCCTGACCCACCTTATAATATTCGTTACAAGTGTCAGTGGTGATAGTGAACCCTGGGGGCACTGGCACACCTATAAGATTCATCTCCGCAAGGTTAGCTCCCTTGCCGCCTAAGGCCTCACGCATCTGGGCATTGCCTTCTGCCTGCCCATTGCCAAAAGTGTAAACTCTTTTCTGATTCATACTTACGTGTAATATGATTAGTTAATATCTGTTTTCCATGCCACTGTTATGATGGCGAAATTAGCCATTTTCCGCCATATAGCCAAAACAAAGAGAGAGTTTTCCCGTTTTTTTTGTAATTTCGTGGAAAAATCAGAGTACTATGAGCAGAAAAGCGAAGGAGCCAGTCATCCTGGAGCAGGTAGAGATAACAGCTGTGGCGGCTGAGGGGAAAGCCATGGCGCGAGTTGACAATCTGGTTGTGTTTGTTCCCTTTGCCGTGCCAGGCGACGTGGCGGACCTCCGTATTCTGAAAAAGAAACACAACTACGCCGAGGCGGAGGTGGTGCGCTTCCTGAGGAAGAGCCCTCTCAGGGCAGAGCCTTTCTGCCCCCACTTCGGGGTGTGCGGCGGCTGCAAGTGGCAGTGCCTGCCCTACCAGGAGCAGCTGCGCTGGAAGCAGAGGGGGGTCGTGGACAGCCTCACACGCATTGGGAAGCTGGAGCTGCCTCCCTGCCTGCCCATTTTAGGCAGCCGCGAGACACGCCACTACCGCAACAAACTGGAGTTCGGCTGCTCAGACAAGCGCTGGCTCACCCGCCAGCAGATAGAGAGCGGAGAAGAGCCGGCCAGCCAGAGTGGCTTTATAGGCTTCCATGCCGGAGGGGCTTTCGACAAGATACTGCCCATAGAGGAGTGCCACCTCATGGCTCCCGTGAATGACCGCCTGCGCCTTGGCGTCAGAGACTACGCCCTCTCCCACGGCCTCACCTTCTTCAATGCCCGCCAGCACACGGGGCTCTTGCGAGGTCTCATGATACGCCTCTCCACGTCGGGAGAGCTCATGCTGCTCGTGCAGTTCTGCATTCTCACGCCAGAGGAGGAGCGTGGGGCCATGGGGCTTATGGAGCATTTGCGAGACAGCTTTCCCGCGATAAGCTCCCTCCTGTGGGTGAACAACACCAAGTTCAACGACACTTTCGGCGACCTGCCCATCAACGTGTTCAGCGGCAAAGACCATATTTTCCTGGAGATGGAGGGACTGCGCTTCAAGGTGGGGGCGAAGAGCTTCTACCAGACCAACACCCTCCAGGCTCACGAGCTATATAAGGTGGTGCGACAGTTTGCGGGGCTTACGGGCAGCGAGCTGGTCTACGACCTCTACACCGGCACCGGCACCATAGCTCTCTTCCTTGCCCGTGGGGCGCGGCAGGTCATAGGCATAGAGTATGTGCCAGAGGCTATCGCCGACGCGAGGGAGAACAGCCGTCTCAACGCAGTAGAGAACACACTCTTCTTCGCTGGTGACATGAAAGATATTCTCTGCTCCCAGTTTCTCGCCCAGCACGGGCAGCCCGATGTCGTGATCACCGACCCTCCGCGCGCCGGCATGCACAGCGCCGTCGTGCAGACCATTCTCTCTGCCTCTCCCCGGCGCATAGTCTACGTGAGTTGCAACCCCGCCACCCAGGCGCGCGACCTCAGCCTGCTCTCCGCAGCATACCGCGTAGCCGCCGTTCAGCCAGTGGATATGTTCCCCCACACCCAGCACGTGGAGAACGTGGTGCTGCTGGAGCGCCAGGAGTGAGCGTCTCTTTCCTGTCGGGCTGGCAGAGATAATACCAGAGGGTGTATCAAATGATAATCATCACCACACACATAAGGGCTGATTAGGGCACGAACTCAGCTTAGTTACCGCACAAACTCAGGCTGGTCAGTGCGATGATTCAGGAAAGGCTGAACAGGTAGTTGTATCCATTTTAATGTGACATAGTTTTACTTGTTATTAATTAGACAGCCAGAGAATTTACAAAAAGTTTATTATATTATATTTATCTATATACGCACGTATAATATAAACTTTTAGCTTCGCTGAGGGTTGCACCGTTCTTATTTGATAGGATAGTTTATATATAAGTTGTTCCTCATGATATTTATGAATGAGGAAACTTATATAAAGTTTATATTATATGATATTATATATATAAAATCTAATATAATAAACTTCTTGTGGCTTCTTAAAAGGGTAAAATGGCTGTTCCGCAGTCTAAAGCGAAACACCACCACGGCGCTGACGCACAGCCTCGTAGAGAAGAATGGCGGCACTGACGGAAACATTCAGGGAATCGAGACTGCCAAGCATGGGAATGCGCACGTGGGCATCCGCCGCCTCGCGCCATAGGGGGCTTAGCCCCCCAGCCTCGCTGCCGAGAACTATAGCCACGGGGCGGCGCATGTCGGTGCCATAATAGAGCTGGCTGTCCTGCAACTGGGCGGTGAGTATGGCTAACCCCCGCTCCCGAAGGAAAGCTATGCACTCCTGGCTACGGCAGACCACGCAGGGAACGGTGAAGACGGAGCCAAGGGAGCTGCGTACAACATTCGGATTGTAGAGGTCGCCCAAGGGGTCGCACACTATGACGGCATCCGCGCCCGAGGCATCGGCGCTGCGCAGGACCGCGCCAAGGTTGCCAGGCTTCTCTACACGCTCCAGCACCACCACGAGTGGCGAGGGGCGGAGACGCAAGTCGGAGAGACTGAGACGCACCTGGCGGACGAGAGCCACCACGCCCTCTGTGCCGCCACGGTAGGCAATGCGCTCGTATACTGCCGGGCTGACCTGAAAGAGCCGCACGCCCTGAGGCAAGGGAAGACTATCGACGGAATGCCCCTCGGGAAGAGCCTCGGGGCAAAAGAAGAGCGCCTCGACAGTGAGCCCGGCGGAGAGGCAGTGACCCAGCTCGCGCCAGCCCTCAAGAGCAAAAAGCCCTGACGAGCCACGCTCGGAGGACTTATGCCTTAGGGACAGCAATTGCCTGACACGGGGATTCTGTAGGCTGGTGATGAGCTCTACCCTCTTCCCAGGTGAATTACTGGTGCTGCTCACGCAAGAGGTCGTTGACCGTCTTCACGGGATTGAAGGTGGAGAGCGGCACTTCCACAAAGATGGTGCTCCAGTCGCTCATGGCACCGTTCCAGAGGCCTGGCAACTCGAGTGCCTTAAGGTCACGGCCGCTCTTGCTCTTCTGGCTGATGAAACCAGTCGCGGGGTCTACATACTTGGGGAGGTCGAACTTACCTCCCTGATAGTCTCGCAGGGCGCAGACGAGGTCGACGGGATTGAAGTGGGTGCCCTCGGTGAACATCTTCATATACTCGGCGTTGCCACTGTCTATCTGGCTGCTCTCCAGAATCTGCGGCGATACGCTGCCGTCGGGGTTGTAAGCCAGGAACGGACCGCCGCCAGGCTCGCCCACGTTCTTAACCACACCACAGACGCGCATGGGGCGGTTGAGCTTGGTGCGCAGGGCTATGGCAAGGTTGGTGTCCTCTAAGTCTTTCAAGTCTGGTATGTCGACAAAGAGGCGGTGACGCACGAAACGGACGATTTCCATGAGGTCGTTGTGGGAATAGCGCCCGCTGTCGAGCTTCTTAATGTAGTTGAACGCGATGTTCTGATAGTCGATAAGTATGCCAGCAAGCACCTGCTTCCACCTTATGGTGTCGTCCTTCAGGCGGTCAGGCACGACGTTATCAATATTCTTGATGAACACCACGTCACTGTCGAGGTCGGCGAGGTTCTGAATGAGAGCCCCATGCCCGCCTGGACGGAAGAGCAGGCTGCCGTCCTTATCCCGGAAAGGAGTGTTGTCCATGTTAACCGCAATGGTGTCTGTGCTGGGCTTCTGCTCGCTGAAACTTACGTGGAAGACACCGCCGTAGCGCTTATTGTAAATGGGCACGAGGCGGTCCACCAGAGCCTGGAACAGCGGACGGTGCTCAGGGCTGACGGTGAAATGCACATCGATATTGTAACCACTGGCAGCATAGAGAGCCGCCTCCACGAGATGCTCCTCCAGTGGGGTGCGCGCCTCGTCGGGATAGGTGTGGAACTGCAAAAGGCCCTTTGGCAACTGCCCGTAGTTGAGCCCCTCGGCAGAGAGAAGATTGCGCACTACAGCCTTATAGTCGCCAGCCTCCATGAGAGCCTCGACGCCCTGCCCCGCGCTGACGTGGCAAGCGTCGTCAAGAGCGGGATAGAAGGCAAACTTCTTTATGCCCGCGAAGAACTCCTTCTCGAAGGCTGTGGTGGGCTCATTGTAGGGAGCGTCGAGGAAAGCGAACAGATTCTTGAACATGCGGCTGGCGGCGCCGCTGGCAGGCACGAACTTGGTGATACGGTGACCGTGGCTCTTGTACTGCTGCCAACGCTTGATGAAAGTCTGCTGCTCGGCCTCGTTAAGCACGAGAATGCCGTTCTCGGGACTTGCCGCCGCCTTCAGCTTAAGGAAGGGGAAACCCGTCTCGAAACTGTGCAGTTGCCGCTCGATTTGCTCTTGTGTGATGCCCTTTTTCTGTATCTGGGCAAGGTCTTTCTGTGTATCCATGACTTAAAGAATTTAGATATTCACCCCTCAAAATTAGTAAAAATATTCAGTATCCCACTCGAATGAGGCGGTTTTTTCGTAACTTCGCCTTAAATTACACGTGAAAGGAGTTTTATGGAGCGAAAGCTGACGGACGAGCCGTTCCTCACCGGGGAAGACAGAACCGCACTCTCGGAGCTGCATGCGGAACTTATGCGCAGGGCAGGGGCTGTGCTGCACGAGGGTGACGCTGAGGTGGTGCGTGCCTGCTTGGAGCGCGCCATAGACAGCGGCAAGCTGAGCCGCGACGAATTCGGGCTCAACCCGATAGTGACCGACATGCAGACGGCTCTCACAGTGGCGGAGGAGATAAGCCTGAACCGCGCCGCCCTGCTGGCCGTGGCGCTGAGCAGCGCAGTATACAGCGATGAGACTATCTTAGAGAGCGTGAGGCGAGATTTAGGCGACGACGTGGCGGCTATCATGCACGGACTGCTGCGCATAAGGGGCTTGTACGAGAAATCGTCGACCATAGAGAGCGAGAACTTCCGCTCACTGCTGGTGACGCTGGCTGAGGACATGAGGGTGATACTGATAATTATAGCCAACCGCGTGTGCCTGATGCGCCAGATAAAAGACACTGAGAACAAGACGGCACAGCAGAGAGTGGCTACTGAAGCCTCGTACCTCTACGCCCCGCTGGCTCACAAACTTGGGCTCTACAAGCTGAAAAGTGAGCTGGAAGACCTCTCGCTGAAGTACTTGGAGCATGACGCTTACTACCACATAAAAGAGGAGCTGAACCAGACGAAGAAGAGCCGCGACGCTTACATAGAGCGTTTCATAGGACCTGTGGAGGAGAGACTGAGGGCGGCGGGGCTGAAATTCCACATAAAGGGGCGCACAAAGAGCATACACAGCATCTGGCAAAAGATGAAGAAGCAACGGGTGGACGTGGACGGTGTGTACGACCTCTTTGCCATACGCATAATACTGGACTCCGCTCCCGATAGGGAAAAGCAGGACTGCTGGCAGACGTTCAGCATAGTTACCGACATGTACCAGAGCAACCCGAAGCGGATGAGAGACTGGCTGTCGGTGCCAAAGAGCAACGGTTACGAAAGCCTCCACATCACGGTTTTGGGACCAGAAAGGCGATGGGTGGAGGTGCAGATACGCACCGAACGCATGGACGACATAGCGGAGCACGGACTGGCGGCCCACTGGCGCTACAAGGGGCTCAGGAGCGCCCAGGGCGGAATAGAGGAGTGGCTGGCTGGCATAAGAGCCGCACTGGAGACGGGCGACGACATGCAGATGATGGACCAGTTCAAGATGGATCTGGTGGAAGACGAAGTGTTCGTCTTCACCCCCAAGGGCGACCTCTTCAAGCTACCCATGGGAGCCACAGTGCTCGACTTCGCCTACAGCATACACACCAACGTGGGGAACCACTGCACGGGAGCCAAAATAGGCGGCAAGATAGTGTCTATAAAGAACAAGCTGCGCAGCGGTGACCAGGTGGAGATTCTCACCTCCACCAGCCAAAGCCCCAAGCAGGACTGGTTAGGCATGGTGTGCACCAGCAAGGCGAGAAGCAAGATACGCCAGTGCCTGAAGCAAATGCAGGCAGGACAGGCGAACATGGCAAAGGAACTGCTGGAGCGCAAGATGAAGAACCGCAAGATAGAAGTGGACGAGGCTACCCTAATGCACACCATAAAGAGGCTGGGATTCAAAGTGGTTACCGACTTCTACAAAGCCATTGCCGAGGAGCGCCTGGATGTGAACAAAGTGATTGAGACCTACCAGCAACAGCAACGCCACGACAAGGGTGAGGAACCCATGGCACAGGCGAGAAGCGCTGAGGAGTTCGTGCTACAACCTAAGGATGACACTTCAGACAAGACACGCCGCTCGACAGACGATGTGGTGGTTATAGGACCCGACCTTAAGGGGCTGGAGTTCCGCCTGGCGAAATGCTGCAACCCGATATATGGCGACGAGGTGTTCGGCTTCGTGAGCCTGAGCGGCGGCATAAGGATTCACCGTACCGACTGCCCCAACGCTACGCAGATGAGGGAGAGGTTCGGCTACCGCATAGTGAGGGCACAGTGGGCAGGCAAGGGAGAGAGTAAATATGCCATAACCCTGCACATCGTGGGCAACGACGACATGGGCATTGTGAACAACATAACCAGCATAATCTCCAAGGAGGAAAAGATTCAGATGCGCTCCATTTCCATTAACTCAAACGACGGGCTCTTCAGCGGACACCTGACCGTGATGCTCGAGGACACTGGCCGTCTGCAACAGCTGATAAGGAAACTGAAGACAGTGAAAGGAATAAAAAACATAACAAGAGCATAAAAACCATGATGAAAAGCATTACTTTATTGAGTATGTCGCTCTTGGCACTTACAACCAACGCCAAGGACATTGAAATCGAGACGCTTAGAGTAAGCTCCCCCGCTGCCCAGCCAACTCCTTACTACACCGACAGCACCAACGTTTTCGGCAAGGAGTGGGACAACGAGGAGAGGCTGATGGACGACATTACCAACCTCTCCGCCTGGAAGGGCGGCACAGAGGTTACAGACGGCATTCTGCCAGCCCCGGCGGCTGCCACAGTGCGCCTGGCTGGCTTCACCCTTGAGAACCGCGGCTTCGCACCGGTGAAAGTGAACGTCAAGGGAGCGGAGAAGCACCAGATTTACATAGACGGGCAAAAGGCGGAGAAAAAAGACCTTAGCCCTGGCAGGCACGAGGTGGTGCTGAAAATATTCCAGGCGGCAGGAGAGGCGGACACCGTCTCTGTTAGCGTGGAGACAGAGAAGGAGCTGGCTGTCAACCCCACATGGAAGCGACCTTACACGATGGAAACACTGCTCTATGGCGAGCACATGTCTGGAGTGAGCATCAGCCCCGACGGCCGTTTTCTTGTTCTCGATAAATACTTGACCCACACCGATGCCCAAACTAAGCACACGAGCTACCTTATAGACCTGAACACAGGCAACCGCACCGTGGTGGCAGACTTCAAGCAGTGGACTGGCGAAGGGCATAAATACATTACCCGCCGCAAGGACGCACAAGAGGCTTTGGAATACTATCTGGTGGATGCCGTAACGGGAGGCAGGGAATACCTTTTCACCTACTACGGCGACGACCAGGGTTACATCCTGCCAGGAGAAAAGCAAATGCTTGTGGGTGAGATGACCGAAGGCCCGAAGGAAGACCCCGAGGTGCACCAGGTACTGGAGCCCGACGACAGACAGCCCGGCTGGCGCAACCGCATGAACGTGGGGCTGGTGGACATAGGGAGCGGACAGCTGCGCACTGTCACAAGGGGGCAGGAGAACGTGGATGCCCAGATGAGCCCCGACGGTAAGCGCATGCTGCTACTCATAAGGACTAACACCATCACGGAGCGCCCGTTCATCTTCACTTCCGCCGTGGTGCTTGACCTCGAGACAATGCAGGCAGACACGCTCTTCCTGCACGACGGATTCATTGACAACGCCGACTGGAGCCCCGACGGCAAGAGCATTGTGTTCCAGGGCAGCCCCGAGGCTCTCGGAGGCATAGGCAACCGACTGCCAGAGGGAGTGATTCCCAACATGATAGAACAGGAGCTCTTCCTCATGAACCTCTCCACTAAAGAGATTAAGCCACTTACGGCAGACTTCGACCCAAGCATTAGCAACTGGCAGTGGAGCAAGGCTGACGGCATGATTTACGCCCTCTGCGAGAACAGGGACAACCAGGACATCTTCCGCATAGACCCAAGCACAGGGAAGGCTGATATGCTGAAACTTAGCGAGCGCTACGTGATACGTTTCGACCTTGCCACAGAAACCCCGACGCTCACTTATTACGGACAGGGGCACTCTAACAGCGACCGCCTCTATGTGGTAAACCTAAAGAACGGCAAGGAGCAGCTGGTGGAGGACTTGGATGCCGTGCGCATGAAGGACATAGAACTGGGCGAGTTCGGAGAATGGAACTTCCAGGCAGAGAGGGGCGACACCATCTATGGGCGCTACTACCTGCCGCCTCATTTCGACGCTTCCCAGAAATACCCCATGCTGGTCTACTACTATGGCGGCTGCAGCCCAGTGTCCCGCCTGCTCGACAGTTTCTACAGCTTCCACGGCTGGGCGGCAATGGGCTATGTCGTCTACGTAATCCAGCCTTCTGGCTGCACGGGCTTCGGCCAGGAGTTTGCCGCGCGCCACGTGAACGCATACGGCGACTACACTGCTGACGACATCATACAGGGCACAAAACAGTTCTGCCAGGAGCACCCCTTTGTGGATGCCGCAAAGGTTGGCTGCCTTGGCGCCTCATACGGTGGTTTCATGACACTGTATCTGCAAACCCAGACTGACATCTTTGCCGCTGCGGTGAGCCATGCCGGCATCAGCGACCCTTCCAGCTATTGGGGCTACGGCTACTGGGGCTACAGCTATAGCGCCACCTCGGCCGCCAACAGCTACCCGTGGAACAACCCCGAACTCTTCAACGACCATGCACCTCTGGCATTGGCTGACAGGGTGCACACCCCGCTCCTTTTCATGCACGGCAGCGCGGACACCAACGTGCCAATCAACGAAAGTATACAGATGTTCACAGCCCTTAAAATCCTGGGCAGGGAGTGCGCCTTCGTGACCGTTGAGGGTGAGGACCACCACATTATCGACTACGGCAAGCGCATAAAGTGGATAAACACCATCTACGCCTGGTTCGAGAAATGGCTGAAAGACGACCCCACTTGGTGGGAGTCGATGTATCCAACTAAAAACCTGCAATAAATGCTGTTCCCAGAAAGCATAGAGGATAAGATAGGTTTCTCCGAGATACGCACCCTGCTTAAAGGGCATTGCATTAGCAAGTTAGGCATCGAGCGGGTGGAGTCCATGTGCTTCATGACCGAGTTGGCGCCAGTCCGCCAGGCTCTCGACAGGCTGGCTGACATGACACGCCTGCTCGACACTGAGGAGCAACTGCCTGGTGAGGACTTCTTCGACCTCCGCCCTTCCATCCGCAAACTACGTGTAGAGGGCGTATACCTCGAGGAACAAGAGCTCTGGGAGTTCAAGCGCTCGCTTGACACACTGCACTCGTGGATAGCACTCATCCGCACCGAAGAGCATCCCTACTCCCAACTTGAGCAGATGGCAGACGGAGTGTTCACGTTTCTGAAAGTGACTGACAGCATCGACGCTATTCTCGACAAATACGGACATATAAAGGACTCCGCAAGCCCTGAGCTCGCTAAAATACGGCTTGAGCTACACCGCAGCGAAGGCAGTGTGAACAGGACTCTCGTGAACATTCTGGAAAAGGCTAAGAGCGAGGGGCTGGTGGAATCGCACGTGATGCCCACCATGCGCGACGGCCGCCTCATGATTCCCATCTCCCCGGCACTCAAGCGCCGCATAAGAGGCATAGTACACGATGAGAGCGCCTCTGGAAAGACGGTCTTCATAGAGCCTGCCGAGGTGGTGGAGGCAAACAACCACATACGCGAACTGGAGGCAGAGGAGCGCCGTGAAGTAATACGCATATTGCAGGACTTCACGGGCACACTACGCCCATTCCAGCCTGAGTTCAGCCGTGCTGTGGAGTTCCTCGCCGATGTGGAGTTTGTGCTTGCCAAGACCCATCTGGCAGAGCAGTTGGACGCAGTGATACCGAACACCAACCCCACTCCCATGATAGACTGGACTCTCGCCCGACATCCCCTGCTGGAACGCAATCTCCGCCGCCAGGGAGGCAAGGTGGTTCCACTGGAAATAACTCTCACGCGCCAGCGCCGCATACTCGTGATATCGGGTCCTAACGCAGGGGGCAAATCCGTCTGCCTGAAGACGGTGGGTCTCCTGCAATACATGCTCCAGTGCGGTCTGCCCATTCCTGTGGGGGAAAACAGCCAGACGGGCATTTTCAACGATATCTTTATTGATATAGGCGACGAGCAGAGCATAGACAACGACCTCTCCACTTACAGCGGTCACCTGCTCAACATGAAGGTTATGATGAAAAACTGCACCCCTGCCAGCCTCCTGCTCATCGACGAGTTTGGCGCCGGCACTGAGCCTACCATAGGCGGAGCTATCGCCGAGGCGGTGCTTAAGCGCTTCGTGCAGCGCGGCACGTTCGGAGTCATCACCACACACTACCAGAACCTCAAGCAGTTTGCCGAACAGGCGGAGGGAGTGGTCAACGGCGCCATGCTCTACGACCGCCACGAGATGCGTGCCCTCTTCCAGTTGCAGATAGGCAACCCAGGCAGCTCGTTCGCTGTGGAGATAGCGCGCAAAATGGGCATACCAGAAGACGTGATAGCCGACGCTTCCGACATAGTGGGAAAGGAATACGTCAGCGCCGATAAATATCTGCTCGACATCGTGCGAGACAAGCGTTATTGGGAGGGCAAGCGCCAGACCATTCACAACCGCGAGCGGGAGATGGAGCAGACCATAGGGCAATACGAGCGCGAGATAGCCGACCTGCGACTGAAACGCAAGGAAATCATCCGCAACGCCATGGAGCAGGCGGAGCAGATTCTCAGCGAAAGCAATGCGAGAATCGAGAACACCATACGCGAGATACGAGAGGCGAACGCGGAGAAGGAGCGCACACGCGCCATACGCAAGCAGTTGGAGGATTATAAGTCATCCCTGCAAGCCGACACCCTCGTGGAGCAAGACGAGTCCATAGAGAGGAAAATGCGCCAGATTGAGGAGAGGCGCAAGCGCAAGGAGGAGAAGAGAAGCAAGAAAGGCACTGCCGCTGTGCCAGAGAGCGGAAACTCCACTGCCACGGCACGAAAACAGAATGAAGAGCCAGAAACTGCCATGGCAGTGGGCTCCACAGTGCGCATCAAGGGGCAGACCAGCGTGGGCACCCTCCTCTCCATTAGCGGCAAGAGAGCCACAGTTCTCTTCGGTCTCATGCGCACCATAGTGGACCTACGCCGCTTGGAGCCTGCCGAACCACCCGCAGAGGAGGCTAAGGACACCACCGCTGCCACCCTGGGCGTGAGAGCCGTCTCACGCCAGACGCAGGAGCAGATGCACAAGACACAGATGAGTTTCAGCCCGGAGATTGATATTCGTGGATTCAGGGGCGAGGAAGCGCTTCGTGTCATCACCCATTATGTAGACGATGCCATACTCGTGGGAGCTGCCAGAGTGCGCATCCTCCACGGCACTGGCACTGGAGCCTTGCGAGAAATCATACGCCAATACCTCAACACTGTGCCGCAAGTAAGTTCTGCCCGTGACGAACACGTGCAGTTCGGCGGGGCTGGCATCACAGTGGTGGAGTTCACCTATTAAGAGCCTCGCAGAAAGCCTCGTAAGAGCTGTCGAGCCTTGCCAACTGGTAGGGCTCCACAGGACGGGAGAATGTGCCCCGCACCTCCTCCAGACCGAAGTAGGTCTTCAGCAGAGAGGCGAGATTGAACGAGCGGTCGTCGCCCCGCTTCATGAGATAGGCTACGGTGCGCAGCAACAGTTGGCGGTTATGGTCGAGCGAGCGCAAGGTGAGCAGCAGCACGAAAGAGGCTGCTGGCGTGGGCACCCGCAACAGGAAGGAGACACGCCTCTCAGCGTCCGCCACACCAAGCAGGGAGAACAGGGCGGAGACACTCTGGGGGCTGCGCATCTGGGGCAGCAAGAGGAGCAAGGTCTTGCGAACATCGGTCTCGCCCTCCCTGATGGCAGCGCAAAAACTGGCGAACCCTGCGCTGTCCACGTCCACCCCACGCAGGATTGCACCCTTAAGCAGGGTAACAAGGAATGCCTTAGAGTTGGAGCGCACGAGTGCCTCGGCAAAAGACCAGAAATCAGTGTCGGAGAGAGGCTGCATGAGCGTCTCGCCAAGCATGTACCCGGCAGTGCGGAAACTGGAGTGAGAGAGCGTAGCCAAATAGCGCAAAACGCCCGCCCAGTCACGCGAGGCGATGAGCCCGCGCAGACACGCCTCGATGGCGGGATTGTAATGCTTGTCGGTGGAAGCCAATGGATATTGTTCCTCTGGATGTGTGTGAGCCTCTTGTCGGATTCGAACCAACGACCCCGAGATTACAAATCACGTGCTC
>JAJPYT010000017.1 GCA_021204845.1 Prevotellaceae bacterium
GTTGGGGAGCTCACCTGAACGGTAGGCTTACTCGGGGTAGTGGTTGACGGTGTGCCGCTCTGGGTGGTGGTGGTCGTGGTCGTCGTCGTGGTCTTTACCGGCTTCTTCACCGGCTTCTGCGCAAAGACGGGAACGGCAAATGCAAGCAACGCCATCAGCAAAAACAAGCATTCTCTTCGCTTTCTCATATTATTACCTCCTCTCATTAAATGCACTATTAGTAGCCTTATTTACGAGACTTGTTCCTTCGCTTTTAGTCTGAGACCGGGCGCACACTTAGTCCGTAGAAGCGATGGCTCCAGCGCCCGCCGAAGCCGCCACTGCCGAAGTATATCTGGAGTAATCACGTTTGTATCCATAGTCTTAGTTAAAGTTGTTATAAATATTATGACTTACGCAAGGCTCGATTGCCAAGTCAAAGGCAAAGTTATGAAAACAATCAAAGAACCACAAACGAAATAGCAATATTTTTTACTCGGTATAAAGAATGCGAAAAGATATTTCAGATCCTCACCTCGTTAATATATAATGTGTCAGAAAACAGATTTGCTTTTCTCGTTTATTTGTTGTATATTTGCAATCAGCTTTGAAAGGGAGCTTTCGTTTTCAAGGCAAAGGGGAGTTTCTTCTTCCCCCAATGTATGCCTCACTGAGGCATCTGTCAACGCCTCACTGAGGCATTCGTTAATTCCCCACTGAGGCGTCGGCGTGTTCCTCACCGAGGTATCAAGTGGAAGACAGTAGCGTGAACAGTGGAACGCCGCCACAAATACGGTGGAAGACAGCGGCGTGAACAGTGGAAAGATACTGCGTAGTACGTGAATTCCTATAGCGACGCAACGTTCAACTGCTTAAACACAGTCTTCCCCGCATGGGCTTAAGGCAATGGCAGAATATGCATATTGCTAAAACCACTCGTCTTATTCCTCGCTTAATGTTATCCTTCAACAGCTCCTGCCATGTCACCTGGAACTTCCTTCCCGTCTTTGCTGTACAATACCTCGTATTCATCCTCTATACCTGCGGCAAGTTCTTCATTAGTCGTCTTGAAGGATAATTCCTCTTCCATGTCCGTATTCTTTATGCTATTATTCAAATGCAAATATATATACGCATTAGCCTAAACAATTCCATCGAATGGCAGCTATTTATTAAAAAAGAGAGGCTGCTCATCCGTCTCTAATGGATTCACAGCCTCTCTAAACGTACCCAGAGCCGATACTGAACCCTATCTGTTTATGTACCCAAAAGAAGCTAAGTGACAGAAAATCACAGGTAGCCAAAAGTGGTACATAACCCTTGATTTCATAAAAAAGACTATATTTTGTTGTTTTTGGCTACCCTTTGGCTACCCATAAAAATAAAAGTATTATCTTTGCAACCAAAAGAATTAAAGGGAATAAGAGATGTCACAAAAGAAAGAATTTAGGAGTGATAACACGTATTTGATTAGCACAGACCCCACGGATAACCCAAAATTAGCCGCCAAGGTTCTATCTAATGGCACTGAGAGCCTGTTTTTGGACTTCTATTTTGGCTATGAGATGGTGTACAGTGAGACGTTGGACAGGAAAGTTCCACGTAAGGAAAGGAGGCGTGAATTTTTGTCGTTGTATCTGTGGCAAGCACCAAGGACACCTATTGAGCGGCAACATAACAAGGACACTTTGGAGCTTGCCAAGAGGATACGTTACGAGAAAAGCCAAGAAATGCTTATGGACGCTAAGGGCTATAGGGTTAGGAAGAAGCAGGAAGTGAACTTCATTCAATATTTTCAGTCATACATTGACAGCTACACGAAGAAAGATATTAGGATGTTGCAGTTGGCGCTGGGGCGTTTCCTCGACTTCCTTGAGGCTACACCCGAATACCAAAAGTACTCCAAGCGTATCAAGCCCGAACAGATAACCAAGGATATGGTTCAGGCATTCACAGAGTATCTTCAGTCTCGTAGTGTCGGTGAGGGTGCTAAGAGCCTGTATGCGCGGTTCAAGAAAGTTATCAAGTATGCAGTTGAACACGAGGTAATGATGAAGAATCCTTGCACAGGCATTTCTATCAAGGTTGATGATGCTCAATTGAGGAAAGATATACTTTCCCCCGATGAGATTCAGTCCTTGATGTCGACGCACTACAATAACGAGAATCCCGATATTAGACGCGCGTTCATATTCTGCCTATACACTGGGCTACGCTTCTGTGATGTGAAAGACTTGACGTTTTCCAATGTGGATTTCTCGAACAAGTTGCTGAAATTTGAGCAAAGCAAGACAAAAGGACACAGTGCCAATAGCGGTGTTGTTATCCCCCTGAACGACGGGATACTACGTCTTATTGGCGAGCCTCGACAAGAAGACAGGAGTGAAGAGCTTATCTTCCCTCTCCCTACTTATGAATCTTGTTTGCACGCTTTGGCACGGTGGACGAAGCGTGCAGGTATCACCAAGCATATCAGTTGGCATTGTGCGAGACACAGCTTTGCCGTGAACATCTTGAACAACGGTGCGAACATCAAGACGGTTGCCAGCCTGTTAGGACACAGCGGTTTGAGACACACCGAGAAATACACAAGGGCTATTGACAGCCTTAAGCAGGAAGCCATAGACAGCTTGCCCGAACTCAAATTCTAATGTGCAGAGCCTATGTCAGATTATAAGAGAATCAATTTAACTCCCGAACAAGAGGAAAGGTTAAGGGAGCTTGATGTGGAATTTGAGAAACTGTGCGATGAGCAAGACCGCTTGAACGTCGATGGCTTTGCCAAGGTGTTTAGTGTATTGGACAGCATAGAGGATGGCTTCACCCCCAGTAATCCGTGTACAGAGAATTTGGCGAGCATTGACAAGGCACTGGAATTAGTCGGGAAGAGCGACGATGAGGCTTTTTGCAGTGCGTTCAAAAGGAACAATGAGATAATACTAAGAGGGAGGAAGAATCGGGATGAGGCACATAGTATCTTATTAGCAGGGTGCGAACATCACCAGCAAGATAGTGCAGGGTGGCAATTCGTGGAATATCATTTCATAGCACCCGAACAGACGATGGATGAATGGATGGAGAAATTGCAGCGTGACGCGGAGCAAGGAACAGGCCTTTTTGAAGTCCTTACTGATGTATCCGACGAGGATGAAGAAGAGGATGAGTTTTTGATGGCAGACAAATACGAGATAAATTGCAGTCTTACACCATTCGTGGATGATTTGAAGCGGTATGGAGTTATAGGCAATGGTGACAATGTCGATGGCTTATTCCCTCTCCCTAAAAAGTTCAAGATAGCACTTTTGAGAGTTCTTAATGATATAGCCCAGTTTGCCAAGGATAACGCGGATAAGCCAGCCAAAGTAAAAAATTACATAATCGAAGCATTGAGGGCAACGGATGGCGGCTCGTGGATAGGCTTGATTTTTCAGATTTTGCTTCTTCAAGGCTTGTGCTGTTGGTTGGAGGGTGTGCCATTTGATGGAAATGGATACATAGAGGCGCAGAGCCTATGGCGTTGGTTAGTGTGGATATTAAGGAGTAAGGAAGCGCGTTTTTGCTGTTTGCCGTTTGGAGATGATGACAAGAAACTACTGCAACCGCTGTGTGATTATCTGTATTCGACAAAGGCGGGGCGAGCGTTGCAGGATGAAATCTTTGGCAAGGGCGGGGAAACTCACTCTGAGACGATTAAAAACCCCGATGGTACATCTGACCCAGCGAGTGGGCAAAAGCCCCCCAGACGCGAGAAATGGCGTACTGACAGGGCGAAGAAGTACTTTACCAAGGCTATCGATAAGGGCTTTATGAAGCAAACAGGTGATGACAGGTATCAGTGGATTTATAACAATGGAAGTAAAGCCAGCTTAGCCTATTTCCTTTTGAAAGTCTACGACCCTGATGGGGTTCAGATAATGCCATATAAGGAATTGGGAGAAGTTTTTCATGTTAGTCGTATAGATGCCTCGCATTCACAAGTGATGTCAGCAAAGCACCCTCAGCGATGGAGGAAGCGGATAGATAACCTTTTTGAGGATTAGCCCTAACCGCCCAACAAAGCACCCTTAATGAGCGTGCTTTGTTTTTATTGTATTTTATTGTATTTTATTGTGTCCTATTGTGCCACAATAAAATACAATAGTTTTAGATTCCTATCCCCTCTACCTTTGCACTTAGTAAACCGAGGCAAAGGGCGGAGTGCAGTCAAGAGCCTCATCATAACATAAAATATGGAAAATGAAATTTTAAAACAAATCGCAGACACCGTGCGAGACAGCACGATATTCTGCACCAAGGAAGTTTTAACGAGCGACGAGGCAGCGAGGTACTTAGGTATTTCCAAGAGCTACCTCTACAAGCTAACGATGAGGAGGCAGATACCCCACTATAAGCCTATGGGGAAGATGTGCTACTTCAACCGAGGTGAGATTGAGAAATGGCTACAGGATAATCCGATAGCCACCGAGGCGCAGCTTAACGACAGAGCCGCGGCGTACTGCAAGGGGAAAGGGGGTGCTATATGATTCTTACCGATTATTACTTAATGCGTGAGATTCAGGTACGTAAGTCGCACCGCTTCGACTGTGTAGCCTCAACAGGCGAGTATGAGCCTTTTGAAAAGATTGCCCAGCGTTCCAAGGTAAACAGGTTCTTCTTCTACTACAATGGAGTTCCCGATACTTTCTCAGTGAACGCGCAGAGGAAAGCAGACAGGGTGATAACTAATTGTGAGAGTATATCAAGCGTCTACGTTCCCGACCTTGATACACCCCTTAAGGCGTATGGAGACACGAAGAACACGAATGACTGCCTGTTGTTCTTGTTCTCTGAGGATTACAAGCAGATTGAAGTGTTTGTCGCTCGTGGATACAAGCACGATAGCAAGGGGCTATATTATAGCTTCTTAGATGGTGAACGTGATGAAGAGATGGAGACGCTTAGGAGTAGGGCTAAGCCTACTAATGTGTGAGGATAATAGAGAGGTTGTGTACCGCAACCTCTCTATATTAAGTTGTTTTCAATTCCCGATTCAGTAATTTGGTTTATGTACGACACCATTAACTTCAAGCTCAAGGCGGATGATGTGCAGGGCGTGGACTTCTTAGAGGAAACCCCCTGTTATATCGACGATGTCGCTTATCATAATTACAGCGGTCAAGAAGTGGTGACGGGAGCTTTAGGAGGCTTGAAAGTGACGATAACAGCCGAACAAGTGAGGGTCAAAGACGGCTCGTTGTGCAAATGGTATCTGGGCGATAATTATCAGGTGATGGGCAGGGGCGACACGCAGAGGGCGATAGAAAAGTTATCTGATACCCTACACTTGCCTATGGGCAGGGCGACAGTCACGCGGATGGACGTAGCCCAGAATATAATCGTGAGACACCCCCCAGCCGTCTATCTCAATCATTTGGGAGTGCTGAGAGACAGCACACGACTACAAGAACCCAGCGGGCTTTACTATAGCAAGAATACCCAGCGCCTTTGCTTCTACGACAAGAACAGGGAGCAGAGGGCGAGGGGCGAGACGATACCAGAGTTGTACAGAAACGTCAACACTCTGAGATATGAGCAAAGGTACACCCAGCGTTTAAGAACTCAGTTTGACGTGGAGACAGTCACAGGCGCGTTACTCTATGATGAGGCTTTTTACATTGCCGTTCTTCGTCGTTGGCGTGATACATATAAGAGCATTGAGAAAATTAACGATATAACATTAAACTTTAGTGCGATGAAGAACAAGGCACAACTATACAAGATGGGAGTTCTTGCAATGGTGGAGAGAGTGGGCGGTGAGGTGGAGATGATAGCCCACATAAACGAGGCGAGACTTAGGGGCGAACTCACTCCCAAGCAAGCCCACGATTTAAGGCAGGCGGTGAAAGAGGCTTGCCAAATAAGAGAGGGGCTTACCTCTCAGAGCGAGGCGGTGAAAGAACTTGACAAAAAGATAATGGAGGCGGTGCGGTTTTACCGCTAACCCTATATTAAGTTGTTTTCAATTCCCGATTTGGTAATTCAGGGTTACTCAAATAGTTTGATTTAGTATGGCGAGACAAAAGAACGATGGCAGGGGTAGGATGGGTGGGCGAGCCAAGGGAACGCCCAACAAGGTTACATCTACCTTAAGGGAATGGGTATCCTCTCTCATAGACAAGAACAGGCGGCAAATAGAACGTGACTTGAAAGAGCTTGAACCCAAAGACCGTCTACAGATGCTGGAAAAGCTAATGCAGTACGTATTGCCCAAGCAGCAATCTTCCACGGTATCTATAGATAAGCTCTCAGATGAGCAATTACAGGCAGTGGTAGATGAGTTGACAAAGGACATACCCACCGACATGGAGGAACTAACCAAGAACTAACCACAGGTTAATTAAATTAAGAATAGGAGGTAAAAGACATGGCAGCGATACAGATAGACAGGAATATTAGGCTAACCCTGCTGAGATGGCTTAAGCAAGGCTACATAGACAGGCAGGAACTCTCACAGATAGAGAGTGAGAGCGACCATAAAATGACAGTAGGGGAGATGCTGAAAGAGATAGACGAATGTGTTAAGTTATACGGTTATATGCAGTGCAGGCGATGCCAGAAACTGGGATTGTGCGAGATAAAAGCACAGGCGGAGGGGTATCCTACTGACTTAGACCCGCTGGAAATACAAATTATGGAGGAAGAGGAAAGAGAGAATGGGTATAAGAACCAGAAAGGAGGGCAATGAGACCTCCCCCACGAATATTAACCAAAGCAATTAAGAGGAGCGGCCCATAGGGGTTGCTCTTCTCGTTATATAGTGGATAATCTTGGGGGGTGGTGCTGTTTTTGGCTACCCTTTGGCTACCCAGAAAAGAAAAACGGCTTGTAAACAACTTGAAATTAAGTATTTACAAACCGTCTATCGTACCCAGAGCCGGGGTCGAACCGGCACGGGTTGCCCCACTGGTGTTTGAGACCAGCGCGTCTACCGATTCCGCCATCTGGGCTTGCCTCAAGCGATTGCAAAGGTAGTGGTTTCGAGTGAAACGGGCAAACATTAGCCAAAGAAAATTTACCCGCCTTACCAGGAAACGCTATGCCTCGGGGGTAGAGTTGGCGGCTTCCTGCCCTTCCTGAGCCTGTTTCTTTGCCAGATATTCGGGGAGAGAGAGACCCGCCTGCTCGAAGAGCTCGCCAAGGGGCGGTATGCTCTTCATCAGTCCGCTAAGGAAATTGGCGGTGCTGGTCTTGCCGTCGGCAGCAGAGCCTCCGCCGTTGTCCCAAACGGTGACCTTGTCGATGTTGATGCCTTTGATTGCCTCCACCTGCGTCTTTACCAGCTCGGGCAGTTTCTCAAGCAGGAGCAGGGTGTATGCCTTGGTGGCGTCGCCTCCAGCAGCCTTTATCATCTTGTCGTAACCGTCGGCCTGCTTGGTGAGCACCTCGTAGAGACCCTTCGCCTCAGCCTCCATTTTGGCGAAGATTGCATCAGCCTCACCCTTGGCGTTGACACGCTTCTGCTCGGCAAGCGCCTCCGCTGCCAGCACGACGCGCTGCTTCTCTATCTCCTGCGCGACTATGACGTTAGCCGTCTGGGTGGAACGCTCACGGGAAGCTCTCGCCTCCTCCGCCTTCTGCTCTGCGGCGTAAGCCTCCTCTAAAGCGTGCGCCTGCGCCACTTTCTCCGCGGCAGTAGCCTTACGCTGAGCCTCCGCCTCACGCTCGCGGCGGTTGGCGTCGCTGTTGGCTATCGCTATCTTTGCCTCGTTCTCGCCAGTCACAGCCTGGGCGTTGGCGTTGGCAGTGCGCACGCGCGTCTCCCTTTCCGCCTCCGCCTTGCCTATCTCGCCCACTTTCTCCTGCTCCGCCACACGCACCTTGGCCTCATTAATGGCTTTCGCGGCAGCCTCTTGCCCAAGGGCGGCTATATATCCGCTCTCGTCCTTGATGTCGGTTACATTCACGTTTATCAGGCGCAGGCCTATCTTCTTAAGCTCCACCTCCACATTGGCGCTGATAGCCTCGAGGAACTTGTCGCGGTCGGAATTAAGCTCCTCAATGCTCATGGTGGCAATCACGAGACGCAATTGCCCGAAGAGAATGTCCCTCGCAAGCTCCTGTATCTGCTGCGCCGTCTGACCCAAGAGACGCTCTGCCGCCGCCAGCATGGTGTCTGGCTCGGTGCTTATGCCCACGGTGAAGCGACAGGGCACGTCCACGCGGATGTTCTGACGGCTAAGCGCGTTGGTGAGATTGGCGTCGATGCTGATGGGAGTGAGAGAAAGATAAGCGTAATCCTCAATAATGGGCCACACGAAAGCGCCTCCGCCGTGATAGCACTTAGCGCTGCGGTTGGCTCCCTTCACCCCTCCGTAGACTACAAGTACCTTGTCGGAAGGGCAACGGCGGTAACGATTGATGAGTGCCATGAACAGGAAGAGCGCCACGACAACAAAAATAACGATGATTAAGTAAGAACCCATGGTAATCAAATATTATAAATGAGTGATGATTTTCAAAGAGCTTCCACCAGCAGGGAATGGCTGTCCAGCACCTGCACTACCTTCACCTTGGCTCCCGAAGGCAGGAAAGGCCCGTCGGTGAGAGCCTCCAGCTCAAGCACCGAGCCATAGTAGCTTACCTGCACCTTGCCGCTGCCCTTGCGGGCGGCAGGTATGCGCAGATATACGCTGCACGTCATGCCCACGCACTGCTCTATGCGGAAATTGCCGCTCCTCTGCAACTTCATGACCGCCTTCAGCATGAACATAAAAGCTACCACGAAAGCCAAGCCGCAAATAAAAGCCACGATGGTCACGAGATGGTGGTTGGAAAAGAGATTCCAGAAGCAGACACCGCCCCAACCCACTCCCAGCAGGAAGTTTACCACGTTGCGCACCGAGAACAGCTGTATGGCGCCGCCAGCGTCGAGCGTGTCGCCAGCGGTGGCATCGCCCAGACCCGCGTCGAGACCCGCGCCTCCGTCGGTCTCGCCTATGCCTATGAACGTGAGCGTCATCTGTATGACAAAGACTATTGAAGCCGCTATCGCCACTGCCCAGTAGAACCGTAGCGCTGGCGGCAGAGTGCTGTAAACATCAAGTATATTCCACATAAATTCCCCTTTCTGAACTTACACATTAATCTCGAAGATACGCAAAGGTAATAAAAATCCCCTTATAAATAAGGAAGAGAAAGGAAAAATCACGGAGAAATCTTACCTTTGCACTGAAATAGATTTAAATGGAGGAAAAAGAGAAATGAGCCATCCTATGGAAAAGTTCCGCTACTGTCCACTGTGCGGGAGTGCGGATTTCAAGGTGAACAACGAGAAGAGCAAGCGCTGCGGAGCGTGCGGCTTCACATATTACTTCAACCCCGGGGCAGCCACCGTGGCAGTGATAACCAACCGCCGCGGGGAACTGCTGGTGGTGCGCCGCGGCAAGGAGCCAGCCAAAGGCACGCTCGACCTGCCTGGCGGATTTTGCGACCTGCACGAGAGCGGCGAGGAGGGCGTGGCCCGCGAGGTGATGGAGGAGACCGGGCTGAGGGTCACCAGATGCCGTTTCCTCTTCTCTCTGCCGAACATCTACCCCTACAGCGGCATAGTAGTGCACACGGTAGACCTCTTTTTCGCCTGCGAAGTGGAGGGAGAGGAGGCGGCTCACGCCATGGACGACGCGAGCGACCTAAGGTGGATGAAGCTGAGCGACATCGAGCCCGAAGCCTTTGGGCTGGAGAGCATCCGACAAGGGGTGAAAAAGATTTTAGAGAAAAACGCTGTTAAATAAGGTGCTGTTTTAGGAATTTATTCTACCTTTGCGGTTGATTGTCGCTGGAATGGCAAGAAAGCCGTCCCGCCCGACGGGAGTGACACAAGCGACATTCCGAGAAAAACTAAACACATAAACGAGCCACGTATGAAAGAAAACCTCGTAATAGTAGAGAGCCCCGCAAAGGCAAAAACCATAGAGAAGTTTCTGGGTGCGGACTACAAAGTGATGTCGAGTTACGGACACATCCGCGACTTGAAGAAAAAATCGTTCAGCATAGACACCGACACTTTCGAGCCAGAATACGAGATTCCCGAAGACAAGCAGAAGCTGGTGGGAGAGCTGAGAAAAACGGCTGAGAGCGCCAAGACCGTGTGGCTGGCTTCCGATGAAGACCGCGAGGGGGAAGCCATCAGCTGGCACCTGAAGGAGGTGCTGGGCCTGGACGACAAGAACACGAAGCGTATAGTCTTCCACGAGATAACGAAACCAGCCATATTGGCTGCCATAGAGCATCCGCGCGACATAGACAAGAATCTGGTGAACGCCCAGCAGGCGCGCCGGGTGCTTGACCGCATTGTGGGCTTCAAGCTTAGCCCCATACTCTGGCGCAAGGTGCGACCCTCGCTCAGCGCCGGAAGGGTGCAGAGCGTGGCTGTGCGCCTGATAGTGGAGCGCGAGCGTGAGGTGCAGAACTTCAAGGGGGAGGATTATTTCCGCCTGACCGCCCTGCTGAGCGACGCAGGGGGCAACACGGTGAAAGCCGAGCTCAACCACAAGTTCGCCAGCGAGCAGGAAGCCATGGACTTCCTGGAGACGTGCGTGAAGTCGGACTTCAAGGTAGTTGACGTGCAGTCGAAACCCGTATCGCGCTGTCCCGCCCCGCCCTTCACCACCAGCACTTTGCAGCAAGAGGCGGCTCACAAGCTGCACTTCACCGTGGCGCAGACTATGAACATAGCCCAGCGCCTCTACGAGAGCGGACACATAACATACATGCGTACCGACAGCACAAACCTCTCCTCGCTGTGCCTAACCACGAGCAAACAGTTCATCACCGAACAGATGGGACCCGAATACTCGAAGCCCCGCCAGTACCACACGAAAACGAAAGGCGCGCAAGAAGCCCACGAGGCGATACGCCCCACATACATAAGCGCCACCTCCATAGAGGGCACCGCGCAGGAACGCCGCCTCTACGAACTCATCTGGCGGCGCACCATAGCCTGCCAGATGGCGGACGCGCTGCTGGAGCGCACTACACTGACCATAGGCGTGAGCCAGTCGGAACACAACTTCGTGGCTGGCGGTGAGGTAGTGAAGTTCGACGGTTTCCTGCGTGTCTACAAAGAGACCTCCGAGGAGGATGCCCCCGAGACGGAGACCGTCACCTCCGAGTTGCCGCCACTCAACGTGGGCCAGGCGCTGGAGCCGCAAGAGATAGTAGCCACTCAGCGTTTCGCACAGCGGCCGCCGCGATACAACGAGGCGAGCCTGGTGCGCAAACTGGAAGAGCTTGGCATCGGTCGCCCGTCCACCTACGCCACCACCATAACCACCATACAGCAGCGCGAATACGTGATGAAAGCGGACAACCCAGGCAAGAGCGTGCCCTACACTCTGCTCACGCTGAAGGACGGCAAGATAAAGCGCGGCGAGAAGAAAATCACCATAGGGGCGGAACGCGGCAAACTGGTGCCCACCGACACGGGAATCGTTGTCAACGACTTCCTGACACAGTACTTCCCCGACGTTCTCGACTACAACTTCACAGCCGACGTGGAGAAGAGCTTCGACCAGATAGCCGAGGGTCAGCTGGAGTGGAACACTATGATTCGCAAGTTCTACGACGACTTCAACCCCGCCCTGGAAAAGGCACTCAATACCAGAAGCGAGCACCGCGTGGGCGAGCGCATGCTTGGCACCGACCCGCAGACGGGCAACCCCGTGTCTGCCAAGATAGGGCGCTACGGTCCCATTGTGCAGATAGGCAAGGCTGGCGACGGGGAGAAGCCACGCTTCGCCCAACTGAAAAAGTCGCAAAGCCTCGAGACCATAACGCTGGAAGAGGCTCTCGACCTCTTCCGCCTGCCACGCAACTTGGGCGAATACGAGGGCGAGAGCGTAACGGTGGACGCGGGACGGTTCGGCCCCTACGTCCGCTTCCGCGGCAAATACATCTCCCTGCCCAAGGAGCTCGACCCGCTGGAGGTCACGCTCCAGCAGGCCACAGAACTCATAGAACAGAAGCGCAAGGCTGAGGAGGAGCGCCATCTGAGGGCGTTCCCCGAAGAGCCAGAGCTGGAGGTGCTCAACGGGCGCTACGGTCCCTACATCTGCTACAAGGGCGCCAACTACCGCCTGTCCAAGCCACTGCGAGAGCGCGCACGCGACCTCTCGCTGGCGGAATGCATGGAGGTGATAAACAACGCGGGCAGCCAAAAGACAGAAACGACCAACAAACACAGATACACACGCAAGAGCTAATGGAGAGAATCATACTCGTCGGATACATGGGTGCCGGCAAGACCACCATCGGACGGCAGCTGGCCAAGGCCATCGAGCTGCAGTTCTACGACCTGGACTGGTACATAGAGATGCGCTACCACAAGCGGGTGGCAGACATATTCAAGGAGTCGGGCGAGGAGGGCTTCCGTGACCTCGAGCGCCGCATGCTCCACGAGGTGGCGGAGTTTGAGGACGTGGTCATCAGTTGCGGAGGCGGTACTCCCTGCTTTTTCGACAACATGCAGTACATGAACGCCCAGGCCGAGACCGTCTACCTCAAGGCTCCCCCCGAGGTGCTGGCACAGCACCTGCGCATGGGCAAGACGGAGCGCCCCCTAATCAAGGGCAAGTCGCCCGAGGAGCTGGAACTCTATATAAGGGAGTCCCTCGCCGCGCGCGAGCCCTTCTACAACCAGGCGAAACACACGTTGGACGTAAGTCTGATGGACAATCACGAAAAGATATCTCTTACCGTAGACTTATTGAGAAAGGAACTGAATTTGTAAACCTCCATCCACTACCACTGTTATGAAGAAATGGCGTATTGAGGATTCCGAAGAGCTCTACAACATCAAGGGCTGGGGAGTGAACTATTTTGGTATCAACGAGAAGGGGCACGTCTATGTCACGCCCAAGAAGAACAGCGTGCAGGTTGACCTCCAGGAACTCGTGGAAGAACTGGCTTCCCGCCACGTCTCCACGCCGCTCCTGCTGCGCTTCCCCGACATACTCGACAACCGCATAGAGAAGACAGACGAGTGCTTCCGCAAGGCGGCTAAGGAGTATGACTACAAAGCCGAGCATTTCATCATCTTCCCCATAAAAGTGAATCAGATGCGCCCCGTAGTAGAGGAGATAATAAGTCACGGCAAACGTTATAACTTAGGCCTCGAGGCTGGCTCGAAACCAGAGCTACACGCCGTGCTCGCCACCAACATGGACAGCGACAGCCTCATCATCTGCAACGGCCACAAGGACCAGAACTACATAGAGCTCGCCCTGCTGGCGCAGAAGATGGGGAAACGCGTCTTCCTCGTCATAGAGAAACTGCCCGAGCTGAAGATTATAGCCGAGACGGCGCGTCGCCTTGGGGTGCGCCCCAACCTTGGGGTGCGCATAAAGCTTGCCACCAACGGCGTGGGCAAGTGGAGCGAGAGCAGCGGCGACGCCTCCAAGTTCGGCCTCAACTCCAGTGAGCTGCTCATGGCATTGCACATGCTCGAGGAGATGAACCTCAAGGACTGCCTCCAGCTCATGCACTTCCACATTGGCAGCCAGATAACCAAGATACGCTACATAAGCTCCGCCCTGCGCGAGGCGGCACAATACTACGTGCAGCTCCACAAGATGGGCTTTAAGATTAGTTTCGTTGACTGCGGAGGCGGCCTTGGCGTTGACTACGACGGCACCCGCTCCAGCAACAGCGAGAGCAGCGTAAACTACAGCATACAGGAATACGTGAACGACTGCGTGGACACCCTCGTGGAGGAGGCAAACGAGAACAACATACCCCACCCCAACATCATCACCGAGGGCGGACGCTCACTGACAGCTCACCACAGCGTGCTCATAATGGAGGCGATGGAAAGTGTCAGCCTGCCTCAGATGCCTGAGGACTTCAAGCCGACGGAGGAGGACGACAAGTTGGTGCACGACCTCACTGAGATTTGGGACAACCTCACGCCCCGCTCCATGCTCGAGGACTGGCACGACGCGCAAGACCTCCGCGAAGAGGCTCTCGACCTATTCCGCCACGGCATCATCGACCTTAAGACAAGGGCGCAGATTGAGTCACTCTTCTGGGCCATAAGCCACGAGATAGCCGACATGGCGCACCACCAGAAACACGTGCCCGACGAGCTCCGCAAGCTCGACAAGCAGATGGCAGACAAGTATTTCTGCAACTTCTCCCTCTTCCGCAGCATGCCCGACAGCTGGGGCATAGACCAGCTCTTCCCCATCATGCCCATCTCCCACCTGCTCGACGAGCCCACACGCAGCGCCACCCTCCAGGACATCACCTGCGACTCCGACGGGAAAATCCTCGCCTACGTCAACGGCACCAACCAGACGAACTACATCCCTCTGCATACTATCAATCCCGACGAGCCTTACTACATAGGCGTTTTCCTCGTGGGAGCTTATCAGGAGATTCTGGGCAACATGCACAATCTCTTCGGGGTCACCAATGCGGTCCACATTTCCGTAAGCAAGGACGATTACACCATTGACCAGATGATTGACGGCGAGTCCATAGCCGACGTGCTCGAGTTTGTGCAGTACGACCCCAAGAAACTGGTGCGCCGCCTCGAGATATGGGTCAGCAAGGCCATCAAGGACAAGAAGATAAGCCCCGAGGAAGGGAAAGAGTTCATCAGTAACTACCGCGCCGGGCTTTACGGTTACACCTATCTCGAATAAAGTTACAGTCGTGTGATGAAGGAAAAGGTCACAGTAATAAAAGTGGGCGGAGCCGTGGTAGAGGAGCCTGCCCTGCTCGACAAGCTGCTCGACGGCTTCAGCGCCGTGAAGGGCTACAAGGTACTGGTCCATGGAGGCGGGCGCAGCGCCACTCGCATAGCGTCGCGCTTGGGGCTTGAGAGCCGCATGGTTGAGGGTCGCCGCGTCACAGACAGCGACATGCTCTCCGTGGTTACCATGGTTTATGGTGGACTGGTTAACAAGCGTATAGTTGCCCTGCTGCAAGCCAAGGGAGTGAATGCCCTTGGTGTCACGGGCGCCGACATGAATCTTATTCTCGCCCATAAGCGCCCGGTAACCGCCGCTGGAGTGGATTATGGCTGGGTGGGTGATGTTGACCGTGCCGACGGAGAGACTCTCAGCTCTCTTCTCACGCGGGGTGTCGTGCCTGTAGTGGCTCCCCTCACACACGACGGGCAGGGGCACCTGCTGAACACCAACGCCGACGGGGTGGCGGCACAGGTGGCGGAAGCGCTTGCCCCCTACCATGAAGTGACGCTCACCTTTGCCTTCGAGAAAGCCGGTGTGCTGCTTGATTCCGACGATGACAGCTCCGTAGTGCCTCACATAAGCCACAGCCAATACCTTGCGATGAAGGAAAAGGGAATAGTCAGCGGTGGCATGATTCCCAAACTCGACAACGCGTTCCAGTCCATCAGCCATGGCGTCCGCAAAGTGATAATCACCTGCGCCTCCGACCTCTCTGGCACTGCCGGCACCACGCTGGAATAAAGAACGTTGTCTTTTCCCCTCCCCTAAATCACTGCACTGACGCGCGTGAATCAGTGCGGTAACCAGCCCCAATTCGTGCAGTGACCAAGCCTCGTTCGTGCAGTGACACAAGCCGTCCGAGGATGTGGCAAAATGGGATACATAGAGTTTATCTTCGATGAGGGCTTTGCCGTTCGCAAGCGGTCCGAGCGCCAGAGGCGCTCAACAGGGATAGCCGAGGGCCTCTTCTACAGCCCCTGCGGGGCTGAACAGGGTTAGCCGTGGGTCCTTGGACCCACGGTAAAGGTACGAGTAAGGAGTGAGTGCCGGAGGTACTCAACATATCTGCTAACACACACTATCTTAATATCTTGAGTACCTCTGGCACTCTTTCGTGTTACGCCACGATACCGTGGGTCCAAGGACCCACGGCTATCCCTGTTGAGTGGCTCCGCCACTCGGACTGCTTGCGTTTTTATGGCGGATTCCATTTTGACACACCTTCGCCACTCTTACCGCTTGCGGAATCCCTTTTTGGGATCAGTCCCAAAACCCTGTTGCAAGGGTTACAAACAGAGTATAAAAAAGATT
>JAJPYT010000093.1 GCA_021204845.1 Prevotellaceae bacterium
CGATTCATATAGGATCGCTGTGACGATTCATATAGGATCGCTGTGACGATTCATATAGGATCGCTGTGACGATCCATATAGGATCGCTGCGGCGATTCATATAGGATCGTCATGGCGTGTTAAGTAGAGGGGCTACGGTGTGTCAAGTAGAGGGGATGTCGGGCGAGTATGGGAGGGCTGTGACGGCAGGGAATGAATGGGGAGACGCGCCACAGGGCGGGTGCTCCTTGGGGGGAGCTAAAACGTGAGGCGGCGACTGCCGTCAGACTGCACAGTTATGTCAACCCGCACGGCATCGGGCGGCAGTATGTCCTCCACCAGCTCGGGCCACTCTATAAGGCAGAGGCTGCCGCTGGAGAAATAGTCGAGGCAGCCCATGTCTATGGCTTCCGCAAGGGTCTTGATACGGTAGAAGTCGAAGTGGTAGACTGGAGTGCCCTGCGCGGTCTCGTATTCGTTGAGCAGGGCGAAAGTGGGCGAGCATGCCACGTCGCGCACGCCCAATTGGGCGCAGAGGGCCTTGACGAAGGTGGTCTTGCCGGCTCCCATGGGACCGTGGAGGGCGAAGACAGTGCTTTCCCCCATGGCGGCGGCGAACTCACGCGCAGCCTCGTCTATGCGGTCTATTGTCGGTATAAGTATTTCCATAGTGTGTTCAGCGTTTCTTTCCTTGCAGCGTGACCAGCGGTATTATCATCTCCTCCATGGAGATGCCGCCGTGCTGGAAGGTGTCCTTGTAATAGTTCACGTAGTAGTTGTAGTTGTTGGGGTAGGCGAAGAAGCTGTTGCCTGTGGCGAAGATGTAGCAGGTGCTTAGGTTGGGTGCGGGCAGCTCCGCCTGGCGTGGGTTCTTTATGTCGAACACCTCCTTGGCGTTGTAGCTAAGGTTCTTGCCCAGCTTATACCGCAGGTTGGTGTTGGTGTTGCGGTCTCCTATCACCTTTATGGGCTTGGCGCAGCGTATGCTGCCGTGGTCGGTGGTGAGTATTATCTTGCAGTCTGTGGCGGACAGGGCGCGGAAGAGGTCGCGCACCGCCGAGTGGCGGAACCAGCTGAGCGTGATGCTGCGGTATGCGGCCTCGTTGTTAGCCAGCTCACGTACCATCATGCTCTCCGTCCTCGCGTGGGAGAGCATATCTATGAAGTTGAGCACTATCACGTTCAGGTCACAGGAAAGCAGCTGGGGCAACTGCTGCGCGAGCTTCTCGGCGGCACTGGAGTCGTTCACCTTGTGGTACGAGAAGGTGTTCCTCCGGCGGTACCTCTCCAGCTGCGTCTGTATCATAGGGGCCTCGTTCATGTTCTTCCCCTCCTCGGAGTCCTCGTCCACCCACAGGTCGGGGAACATCCTCTCTATCTTGGCAGGCATGAGGCCGCTGAATATGGCGTTGCGGGCATACTGTGTGGCTGTGGGCAGGATGCTGCAATAGAGCCCCTCCTCGAAGGTGAAATGGTCGGATAGCTCCGCCGCCAACGTGCGCCACTGGTCGAAGCGGAAGTTGTCTATCACCACCAGGAACACCTTATGCCCGGCGTCGAGCAGAGGGAATACGCGGCTGCGGAATATGTCGGGACTCATGAGCGGGCGCTGCCCGGGCTCCGCCCCTATCCAGTCCAGATAGTTGCGCCTCACGAATTTCGCGAACATGTTGTTCGCCTCCGCCTTTTGCGTCTCCAGCGTCTCCAGCATGTCGCTGTCCGCCTCCGACAGCTCCTGCTCCCAGAAGACAAGGCGCTTGTACACCTCCGTCCAGTCGTCAAAGGTGAGGGAGTCGTTTATCTGCATGCCTATCTTCCCGAAGTTCTGCTGGTATTTGCTCTGGGTCACCTGGGTGAGTATCTCGCGCTGGTGTATGTTCTTCTTCAGCGTGAGCAGTATCTGTGTGGGGTTCACAGGCTTTATCAAGTAGTCGGCTATCTTGCTGCCTATGGCCTGGTTCATTATGTTCTCCTCCTCGCTCTTGGTCACCATCACCACGGGTGTGGCGGGGGCTATCTCCTTTATGCGCGAGAGCGTCTCCAGGCCGCTCAGGCCCGGCATGTTCTCGTCCAGCAGTATGAGGTCGTACTGCTGGCGCGAGCAGATGTCGAGCGCGTCGAAGCCGTTGCTCACGGTGTCGACCTCGTAGTTCTTGCTCTTGAGGTAGATGATGTGGGCGGTGAGCAGTTCCATCTCGTCGTCCACCCACAGTAGTCTGTATTTTGCGTTGTCCATATCTCGTGGTGTTAAATGTTCCGTCTTAGAAGCCGTAGGGGAAGTCGTCGTAGTCGTCCTCCTCTTCCTCGCTGTTCTCCTCCTCCGGCTCATCGTCGTCGTAGTTCCTTATCTCCAGCCCCTCCGGCTCGTCTATCTGCAGGTCCTCCGGCACGTCGAGCGGCGCGAACTCCTCGTCGTAGAAGTCCTTGTACTCATCGAAGCTGAACGCCACGCCTATGAGTTGCAGGTTCTCCTCGCTTATGAGCAGCGTGCGTATCCCTTCCAGTTTCCTCGCCATGCGCTCGTCGCTGTAGAGGCGCTGCGCGTATGCGTGCACCTCGTCGTAACTGAGGAAGCCCTTGACGCACATCATGGATATCTCCCCGTCGTCGAGAATCTCTATCTCGAAGTTGCGCACCATGTAACTGGTGAAGTTGTAGTTGGCTATCTCGTAGAGCAGCTGGTCCTCGTCGAGGCTGTTCTTCTGGTACGCGAGCACGAAGTCGAATGTAGACCATCGGCTGGCGCTCAGGGTATCCACCTCCAGCGAGTCGCCGTCCTCCGTGCTTATTCGCCGCCGCTTCCAGATGTCGCCCGAGCTGAACTTACTGTCGCTGAGCAGCCTCCCCTCCTGCACGCCCTTCACTATGCTGGACGCTATCTCCGCCACCTCCTCCTTGCCGTAGGTGCTCACCAGCTCCTGTAGCAGCGCCAGGAACTCCTTGTGGTGGTGGGTGTAGAGAAGGCTCATCGCTTGCACGAACATCATGCGCGCCCTGTGCCTGCCCTCGGGGAAGTTCTGGGTGTGGTATTCGTAGTTGCGCCCTACCTCGTCGTAGCGGTCAGCCTTGTACGCCTCGTAGGCGGCGGCATAGATGGAGTCCTCTATATGCTTGCCGCGGCTGGCTATCAACTCGTAGTTGGGGTTGGCAAGCAACACCGCCATCTTGTCCTCGGGGTAGGTGTCTATGAGCAGGCGGCGGTAATATTCAGCCTGTGCGTCGTCCTCCAGTCTGCCGTATAGCAGGAAGAGGTGGTAATACACGTCAGCCAGCGAGTTAGGGTCGTAGTCGGGGAAGTCGCGCAGCAGTCTTTGCAGCAGACCCAGGGCGTAAGGGAAGTTCTGTATCTTCTCCATCGCTATCACCCCTCCATGGTACAGCCCGTCGCTCAACAGCTGGTTCGAGGCCTCCATCTGCTCCTCGGTGAAGGGTATCTGCGCCAGATAGTACTCGCGGCTGTGGGGGTCGTTTTGCAGGGAGTCGAGGCGTGCCTGTGCCTCAGCGTCGTTCTCTTCCGTTGAGGTGTCTATCGAGTCACCAGCCTCGCTGTAGTCATACTCCTCGTCCTCGTCTACCGAAGAGGCTGGTTTGGTGCTAAGCCTCCAGTTATCCTCGTTGGCCCTCTTGCCCCATTTGCGCTGGAACTCCTGCTTGCCGCTGGCCAGGGTGGTGGGGTTGTAGAAGTACCATGCCCCCTTGTTGGCAGTGGTGTTGGCTGCGGCCCCTGCCGCTTGCTGTGTCGCCGCGGCGTTGGCGGCGGTCTGTGCCGTGGCTGCCGCCATGGCGGCTTTCTTCGCCTCCTCTTTCTCCTTCTTCTTCAGCTCCTCTATCACCCGGTCTATGGCAGCCAGATACTCCTTCTCCGGCATCTTGGCGAGGGCCTGCAGGCTGTCCTGTAGCTTTATGGCGCTCAGGTGGGGCTCTGCCTCGTCCAGTATCTTCGACCTGCGCTCCGCCTCGTCATACTCCTCGTGCTCCTTGTCCAAGATGGCTATGCACTCCTGGTAGGTCCGCTGCGCGTCTATGTACTTCTCCATTTCCCAATAGAGCTGCGACAGACGCAGTAGCAGCACCGCCTTGGCTATACCGTTGCGTGTGCTCTTCTCCGCCCCGTCCTCGTAAGCCCACGTGCATCGCACCGTGTCGCCTATGCTCAGGTATATGTTGCCGATGGCGTAATACACTTGGTCCAGATAGTCCTTGTTCTTGTCGCTCTTCGCCATGCGTTGCAGCTTCTTTATCATCTTCCTCGCCTGTCCCTGCGCCGCCACCTCCGTCTGTGCTATGCGGGCGTTGAAAGCCAGTTCGTAAGGCGGATTGCTGCGGATAACCTTCGAGTAATACTTATAGGCGTTCGAGTTGTCCTCCGTCTCCATGTAAAGCTGGGCGGTCAGATATTTCAGCCTCGCCCTCTGCCACTTGCTCCTCGTGTGCTTAATGGTCTGTCTCACCAGCGGTATGGCCTGCGCGTACTGGTGGGTCTCTATGTAATAGGCGGCTGTCGTCGCGTCCCTCTCACGCGCGCCCTTCACGCTCACCGTGTCGAACCTCATCTTGTTCAGCACGTCCTCCGCGTCGTAGGGCCACTCAAGCGCCACGTAGCAGCGCGCCAGCCACGCCTTTGCCACACTGTACACTTCGGGCTGTGTGGAGTAGAGGCGTATGATGTAGTTGAACGTAGACGCTGCCTCTATGAAGTCACCCTTGCCGAACTGCGCCTTGCCCATCATCAGCCAGGCGTTCTTCAGGTAGGGGTTGAACTCCTTCCTCTGCAGGTACTCTTTCTGTTTGGGCGTCTTCTTCTTGCCGCTCTTCGTCTGGGGTCTCTTCTTTATGCTGTGCAGCTTTATGGCTTTCTCGCACTTCGTTATACTGGTCTCGTAGTTGCTGGTGCCTATCTTGGCGGTCGCCTCGTTGGTCTGTATGGTCATGGGCAGGAGGCGTGTGTAGTCGTCCTGGTGCCCCTTCTCCTGCGCCTGCACGCCTGACTGGTAAGCCACATCCCCGTTGTACAGGGTGTTGAACCTCGCCGTCATTGAATGGAAGAAACGCGTCCCCCCCGTGTTCTTCTTCGTGGAACACGCCGCAAGCACCGCCGTCAGCGATAGCAGGATTATTATTACAGGCGCCTTACGCATCGTTGTGATTATATAACGCGGTAGGTGGCTCATTTATTGCCGTAGCTCCCCCACTATCATCAGCACCTCGTCCTTCAGCGCGTCGGGCAGTTCCACCTGGCGCAACTGCAGGCTACGCACCCAGCCAGCCACCTCGTCCTCTCTCATCGTGTAGAGCACATAGCGGAACTCCTCCACCTCAGCCTCGCTGTAGTCGCTCGCCCTGCGCCCCCGGTAGGCGTCCAGCTCCTCGTCGTCGTAGTACTCTATCTCCTTGCTCACGGCTGCCAGCAGGCTTTCCTTCTCGCACACCTCGTGCCGGCCGCAGCACTCAAAGTCCAGATTCACCAGCGCCATGTCTGTTGCTATGCTTTATGGTTTAACTATCCCGAACGATGCCCTCTCCAGGTCAGCCCAATAGTCTGGGTACGACTTGCTCACCACCTGCGGGTTGTTTATCACCAGCTCGCCGCATGTCATGCAGCAGGGAGCCAATGCCATCGCCATGCGGTGGTCGTCGTAGGTGTCTATGGCGGGCAGCTCCTCTTTCTCCCTTCTCTCGCCCTTCCATAGTAGTGTGTCGCCCCCTTCCTCGTCTATCACGAAGCCGAGTTTCGCAAGCTCCTGCCTCAGTGCTGCCATGCGGTCTGTCTCCTTTATCTTCAAGCTCTGCAGCCCTGTCAGGCGGAATGCCACTCCAGCGGCCGCGCAGGTGGCCACTAAGGTCTGCGCCAGGTCTGGTTGCCCGGCGAGGTCAAGCTCCAGCCGTTCCACCTGACGGGAACTCTTGCGCAACGTCACACCGTTGGCTGTGAACTCCGTCTCCACGCCAAGGGGGCTGAAGAACTCCGCCACACGGCTGTCGCCCTGCACGCTCCCCCGCCGCAGCCCTGGTAGCGTCACCTCTGCCCCGGGGTCGCGGCTCAGAGCCACCATCTCGTACCAGTAGCTGGCGGCGCTCCAGTCGTTCTCCACCGTGTAGCTGGCGGGCGGGGTGTATGGCGTTGCCTCCACCTCTATCTCGTCCTCTCCCTTCCACCGCGCCCTTGCCCCGAACTCTCGCATCAGGCTCAGCGTCATGTCTATATAAGGGCGGCTCACTATATGTCCCGTAAGCGTGAGCCGCAGCCCTCCCTGCAACAGGGGTCCTATCATCAGCAGTGCCGAGGTGTATTGGCTGCTCACGTCGCCGGGCAGCGACAGTCTGCCCCCCCTCAGTCTGCCTCCCGTTATGTGGAGTGGAGGGAAGCCCTCTTCCCCAGCGTATTCCACCTTAGCGCCCAACTGCCTGAGGGCGTCCACGAGCACGCCTATCGGTCTGTGCCGCATGCGCTCCGTTCCCGTGATAAGGCAACTGCCGTCCGTCACGCTCAGGTAGGCTGTGAGAAAACGCATTGCGGTGCCGGCAGCCATAATGTCTATTACCTCGTGCCTCCCCTTCAATGCGCTCACCATCACCCTCGTGTCGTCGCAGTCCGACACGTTCTTCACCCGTGCCCCTCCGCCGCTCAGAGCCGCCAATATCAGTGCTCTATTACTAATACTCTTGCTCGCCGGCAATTTTATGTCAGCCCTTAACCTCTTTGGGGTGGATATTCTTATGCGGTTCATAACCTATATCACCATACTTTGTTAGCAGGAGACAAAAATACAAAAAAGTTTGGTCGTGACAAAAAAAGTCTCTATCTTTGCCGCACGCAACAACGGGAAGTAGCGCAGTTGGTAGCGCACACGTCTGGGGGGCGCGAGGTCGCCAGTTCGAGTCTGGTCTTCCCGACCTGCGAGAGAGCCGCTTGAGACCGAGATATATTGTTGGTTTTAAGCGGCTTCTTTAGTTGTTTTCCATTAGTTCCATAGCCTGTTAGCGGATACACTTTTTCCGTTTCTTTTCCGCAAAATATAGAAAAAGCCGATTAATTCGTCCTTCTACGCCCTCGTAAAACGAGAATCACATGAGAGTTTCACAAGGGGATTACGCACGCAGTACGAGGGTGTGTCATAATAATAAATCGCAAGCAGTACGAGTGCGTGCCAAAATGGGCTTCATGGAGTTTCGCCACTCGGACCACTTGCGTTTTTATAACGATTTCCCATTTTGACACACGTTTAATCGTCACGCTGCGAACTCAGGCGTGTCACCGCACGGATTCACGCACGTCACCGCACGAACTGAGGCGCGTCAGTGCGGTGATTTCCACATTTCGCCACAGAGATTAGTTGTTGCGTTTGTCAGGTTGAAAAAATATTGCCGCAAATACCGCAATCCCTATAGCAACATGTGTGTTGCGGTATTGCGGTAACTTAATATAGACTTAATAACATGACATACCCAAGAAATACCGCAATTACCGCAACGTATATGTACATAGGGGAATTGCGGTATTTGCGGTAACGTCATTATTTTCCTTATGTGCCTATAGAGAGGGAGGGTAAGGGGAGCGTTCCTTGTGGTCATTATGCAGATAATGCACTCCAGTTTCCGCTATTTTCCCTGTCAATTGCTAAACTATCTTAACTTCTATCATTGTTTTCGCTTTTTATGTGATTGATTTGCCTTCTCGATCGTCTTTATAGTACAGAGTCACAAAAAAGCTGATCTCATGCGTAGACAGATTATAATAATTGTGCTGTTACTGTGCCTTGCCCCGCTCAGGGCGGTTTCGCAGCAAGTCACCGCCTCGTTCCGTGGCGTGCCGCTTAGCGAGGCTCTTGCCTCCATTGCCAACCAGCAGCAGGAGTATAGGGTGCAGTTCATATTTAGCGACTTGGAGGAGTTCAGCGTCTCTGCCGATATTGTCAGTTCTGGCGTTGTGGAGGCAATAAGGGAAGTCATAGGCAACCTGCCCGTCAGGGTTACCGCGCAGGGGAAGGACATCTTTGTTGACCGCTTGTTAGACGAGGGAGGTAACATCTCCGGCAGACTGATAGACAAAAGAGGGCAAACGGTCTCCTATGCCTCTGTGGCTCTGCTTAACCCCTCTGACAGCACAGTCCTTACTGGCATGATAACTGGCGATGGGGGCATATTCTCTCTCCCCTGCACCTCCGGCAGCTTGCTCGTGCGCATCAGCTGCATAGGCTTCTCAACAGTCTATCTCCCGGCATCGTCTGGCAACCTCGGAGACATACGCCTCGAGCACGATGCGATGATGATGGACCAGGTGGAGGTAAACGCCTCAAACATAGTGCATTTACAGGACAAGGATGTTATATATATAACCAGAGAGATGCGCAAGGGGAGTTATGACACTGGCGAACTGCTGGGACAGATACCTGGAATGACCTACAACAAAGCGACCAAGGAACTGCGGTATGAAGGGCAGGAGAAGATATTGATACTCGTGGATAGCCTCAAAATGGATGCTGCTTATGTGAAGGATTTACACCACCTCCGCTTTGACAAAATAAAGATAATACCCTTCCCCCAAGGCAAGTACTCGGGCTACGACGTGCTAATTAACCTGCACCGCAAGGAGAACTACCAAGGATACGAGAACAGCGGAGGCGGATTAGCCAATTTCTTCCCCGGTGGCAGGAACATGAAGGACAAGGCGTTCAGTGACGGGCAGTGGAACCAGTCGCTTACATTCACCCAGAACAAATGGAACTTTTACGTGCGCTACTTGGGCATTTTCGAGCAATGGGAAGAGAATAACCTGTCCACGACAGAGTATCCGCTCAACAATTACGTCGAGGAAGTAATAGACAATCCTGACGGAATACGCAACAAGAAATTTCACGGAAGAACACACGACCTTACATCTTCCATGGATTATCAGTTCAACAAGCATAATTCCTTATCCATAAGTTATCTATACCATTGGCAGTCGATGGATGAATGTTTCAGAAATACTATAGTACGTTCCGATCTGGAGGGCAATGTACGGGATACCATACGCTCCAACAGCAGTTTAAAGAATATAGGCTCACGCCAGCAATGGTGGCGCGATACCGCAACTTCAACCAAAACAAACGTGACTCCAACTACTTCGGCTTTGCCTTCGTCTACCGCCTTACAGGAGGCAAGAGCGTGAAGCAGTACAATAGAGAGTTATCGGAAGAGGATTAAAGGTATCTTATTTATTTCCCTTTACTTGCGTCACAGCTTACTCCACCAACTGGTCCAGTTCGGGCACAGTCGCCATTTTCCCGTCGACTACGCACACGGTGGTAACCTCGGCACGGCATGAGAGCAGGCGGTCGGGGAGGCGATAGATATCTTGAAGGAAGATGTACTTGATGCCATCCTTCTTCAGGCGTAGAGTGCAAAGGAACTCGTCGCCACTGTGAAGAGGGTGCTTGAAAGCCATGTTTAGGCGTGCCACCACCGCGTCGATACCCCGTGCGTGCAGGGCGGCGAACGAGATGCCGCGGGAGAGGAGGAACTCGTGGCGGGCGTGTTCCGTGTAATGCTGATAATTGGCGTTGTTCACTATGCCTTGCAGGTCGCACTCATAGTCGCGCACCTTTAGTTTCAGTTCATGTATCATAGGTATAAACTTGTGTATCCGATTCCTGACCGCTTAAGCTCCTCGGGCGTGCCAGAGAAGAGAATCTGCCCGCCTTCCTTTCCCCCCTCAGGTCCCATTTCTATGAGCCAGTCGGCAGAGCGGATGATGTCGAGGTTATGCTCAATCACGACGACAGTGTTGCCCTTGTCCACGAGGCGGTTAATCACTCCGAGCAGCACACGTATGTCGTCGAAATGCAGTCCCGTGGTGGGTTCGTCCAGAATGTAGAGCGTGCGCCCCGTGTCCTTCTTGCTAAGCTCTGTTGCCAGTTTCACGCGCTGGCTCTCACCGCCGGAGATGGTGGTGCAGGGCTGGCCCAGCTTCAGGTAGCCAAGTCCCACTTCCTGCATGGTCTTTATCTTGCGCAGTATGGCAGGTTGGCTCTCGAAGAACTCCACAGCCTGGTTTATGGTCATATCCAGCACATCTGCTATAGACTTGCCCTTGAAGCGCACCTCCAGCGTCTCACGGTTGTATCGCTTGCCGCGGCATTCGGGGCAGGGAACATAGACATCGGGCAGGAAATTCATCTCTATGGTGCGGTATCCGTTGCCGTTGCACATCTCGCAGCGCCCTCCCTTGGCGTTGAATGAGAAGCGCCCTGGCTTGTAGCCGCGTATCTTTGCCTCGGGCAGCTGCACGAAGAGGGAGCGTATGTCGGAGAACACTCCGCAATAGGTGGCTGGGTTTGAACGTGGCGTGCGCCCTAAGGGGCTTTGGTCCACATCCACCACCTTGTCTATATTCTCCATTCCCTCTATCGCGTCATAGGGCAAGGGAGAGCGCAGGCTACGGTAGAAGTGCTGGGAGAGAATGGGCTGCAGCGTGTCGCTCACGAGTGTGCTCTTGCCGCTGCCGCTGACGCCCGTCACGCAAATGAACGTGCCTAAGGGGAAGCGGGCGTCTATGTCCTTAAGGTTGTTGCCGCGGCAGCCTCGCAGCGTGAGCGAGAGTCCGTTGCCCGATCGGCGCTGTGTGGGAATCTCTATCCGCTCCTTGCCCGAGAGATAGCGGCTGGTGAGCGTGTCTGCGGCGAGCATTTGCCGGTAAGTGCCCTGGAACACCACATCTCCGCCTCCACGCCCTGCACGTGGTCCGATATCGATTATATAGTCGGCGTTTTGCATCATCTCCTGGTCGTGCTCCACCACTATAACAGTGTTGCCCAAGTCGCGCAGCTCCTTCAGCGAGTTTATGAGCTTTATGTTGTCTCTTTGGTGGAGCCCTATGCTTGGCTCGTCGAGAATGTAGAGCACGTTCACCAGCCCCGTGCCTATCTGCGTGGCAAGGCGTATGCGCTGGCTCTCCCCGCCCGACAGACTGGCGGAGGGGCGGGAGAGGGCGAGATAGTCGAGCCCCACGTCGAGCAGGAAGCGCAAGCGTGTGCGCAGCTCTTTCAGTATCTCTGGTGCTATTTTACGTTGCCACGAGGTGAGCTGAGGCTCCACACTGGCGGTCCACTCATAGAGGTCGGCAAGGTCCATGTCGGAGAGTTGGGCTATGTTCTTGCCCCCGATGCGGAAATGCTGCGCCTCGCGGTTGAGGCGGCTACCGTGGCACTCGGGGCAGGCAGCCTGTCGGCTGAACTGCTCAGCCCACTTCTGCGCCGTGAGGCTGGTCTCGTTTTCCTCTGTTAAGGCTATGTATTTCGCCAAGCCCTCGAAGCGGCAGAAGCAGTCGGTTGACGTTTTCGCCACTTCCGCTGGAATGCGTAGGCGGTCGGTGCTGCCCTCGATTATTTCGGACACAGCCTCCTCGGGCAACTGGCTGGCAGGGGTGTTGAGGTCGCAGTCGTACTTCTGGAGTATTGCCTCCACTTGCCAGAATATCATCTGGTTGCGGTATTTGCCAAGGGGCGCGAGAGCTCCTTCGCGTATGCTGAGCTGAGGGTCGGGTATCACGAGGTCGCGGCTTATGAGATGGACGAAGCCCAAGCCCTTGCAACAGGGGCAGGCTCCCTGCGGACTGTTGAACGAGAAGTTGTGGGGCGCTGGGTCGCGGTAGGAGATGCCGCTGGTGGGGCACATCAGGCGCTTGCTCAGGTAGCGTATCTCGTCTTTTGCCACGTCGTAGACCATCATAAGCCCGTCGCCCTGGCGCAGAGTATTCGACACGCTGTTTTGCAGGCGGTGGTCGTCAGTCTCCTTCACCGCCAGGCGGTCCACTACCACCTCTATCGAGTGGTTACGGTAGCGGTCGAGCTTCATTCCGGGAGTGACCTCAATTATCTCTCCGTCTACCCTTGCGTGCAAGAAGCCCTTCTTCTGTATCTGCTCGAAGAGCTCGCGGTAGTGCCCCTTGCGGTTTTTCACGAGGGGAGCCAGCAGGTAAACCTTGCGCCCTTGGTATTTGTCGAGCAGGAAGGAGACGATCTGTTCCTCGGTGAAGCGCACCATCTTCTCTCCCGTGACGTAGCTATATGCCTCTCCCGCACGGGCAAAGAGCAGGCGCAGAAAGTCGTAAATCTCGGTGACGGTGCCCACTGTGGAGCGCGGGTTCTTGTTCGTCGTCTTCTGGTCTATGCTGATTACAGGCGAGAGCCCCGTTATCTTGTCAACGTCGGGGCGCTCGCGATTGCCAAGGAAGTTGCGCGCGTAAGCCGAGAAAGTCTCTATGTAGCGGCGCTGCCCCTCGGCGAAAATGGTGTCGAACGCCAGCGACGACTTGCCGCTGCCGCTAAGGCCCGTTATCACGGTGAGGCTGCCGCGAGGTATCTCAACGTCCACATTCTTAAGGTTGTGGACCCTCGCCCCAAGTACGCTTATCTTATTCTCTCCGCTCACGATATATATGTAAGGCGTGAGGGCTATTCATCGTCAGAGGAATAGTCGCTGTTTTCGTAACCAGTAAGCACATTCACGTCTCTCCTTATGTGATATTGCCTGCCGTCAGCGCCACGCGCCTCCACTATCACAAAGTAAACGCCGTCTTTCACCGTGCGCCCATGCCAGGTGCCGTCCCAGCCACCCGCAGGGTCGTCCCACGAGTATATCTTCTCTCCCCAGCGGTTTACTATCGTGGCCTTGAACGAGACTATGCTCTGGTAGCCCTCCTTTGCCTTGTAAACGTCGTTGTATCCGTCGCCGTTGGGGCTGAAGGCGTTGGGCATCTCCAGCTTGCTCTCGCTTATTGTCACCTGTATGGGGTCCTCCTCCCCCTCCTCGGGGTAGCTTATGGTGTCTCCGTCGAGCGTGAAGGTGGCGTAGAGCTGCACGTAGAAGCTGCCGCTGCTCTCGAAGGTGTAGTCTATCTCTTCCTCGAAGCGGTGCACGAGTGGCGTGTCCTCCTCTCCTGGCTCATATATTTTCCACTCGTAGCGTGCCGTGTAGTCGCCCACGTCGCTGGGATTGGCGGCGAAGTGAGCCACAAGAGGCGCGTTCTGCCCTGAGGAGGCGTCGTCTATCTCCTCTCCGTCGACAGTGGTGTATGTGGCTGTAGGGTCCACGGTGGGGTATTGCGCCGCGGCTGGCAAGAGGGGGGCAAGGCAAGCGGCCAGCGTGGCAAAGAGTATTTGTCTCATATAATAGTAGTCGAATAATCCGCAAAAGTACTAAATTATATGTAGATTGCCGATAAAAGGTAGGCTTTTTTTGATTTCTCGCTACTTTGCCGTACCTTTGCCGCTAATTGGATGCTCGTGCCCCACGGGGCTGTGCCTCCTACTCAAGTAAAATGTAATACCAGAATTCATGAGACGTTGTATTGTCTTTCTTCTTTTCCCCCTGCTTTGTTCCTGCCAGCTTTGGGCAGTGAGGGTCGGTGTGGTGCTTCCCTTTAAGGACAAGTCGGCTCTGGGGCAGACGGCTGTGGAGTTCTACCGCGGGCTGCTGCTGGCGGTTGACAGCGTGAAGCGCGGCGGTCTTTCTGTGGAGATTTATACTGTGGACAGCGGTGTGACGGATGCCTCGCTTCTGGCTGCGCTTAACGCTGGGCGCTTGCCTGATAATATGGACGTGGTGTTCGGGCCTGGCGTGAGCTCCCAGACCGAAGTGCTCGCCGCCTATTGCAAGCAGAGGGGCACACGGCTTGTGATGCCTTTCGCCACTCCTTACGGACAGTTGGGGGAGAACCCTGTTGTCACTCAGGTAACGCCTCCGCTGGAGACGCTTTATCCCGACGTGGTGCAGCTGGTCATGGAGAACCTGGCTGACGACAAGTTCGTGATGCTGAAGTGCGACGACGGAACACCAGAGGACGCGGCTTTCCAGTCGGCACTCGCACAGCGGATAGAGGGTTACGGCTTGCCTTACGGAACGCTGAACCTGAACGCCGACGAGGTGGCGGCACAGATGGCTTTCAGCGGGAATGGCGATAACGTGATAGTTCCCGACAGTCATTCCGAGGCTTCGCTTAGCGCCCTGCTCTCTCTGCTTAAGCAGTTCCGCGCCAAGTATCCCGATTATAGTTTCTCCATATTGGGTTATCCCTCGTGGCTCGGCTTGGCAAGCAAATACCAGAACGACCTTTTTGCCTTCGACACATACGTTTTCAGTCCCTTTTACTACAATCCCGTGAACCCGCGGGTGATGGGTTTCGGCAGGGTCTACAACGAGAGTTTCGGCTCTCCTCTGCCTTTGGAGGTTCCATCGCCCGTGATGCTGGGCTTCGACGTGGGCTATTATTTCCTCAACGGTGTGAATCCCATGCCCTTGCAGCAGGACTTCCTCTTCCAGCAGGTGGGCGACCAAGGGGGGCAGGCTAATGCCTTTGTGCAGCTGGTTCACTTCAGTACGGGCAAGGTGGTCACAAACATCAGATGAACAGGGCGATGCGGCATACTTCCACGAGGACTAAACTTGCGGCGGCGATTCTTTTGCTGTCGCTCCTCCCCGTTGCCGCCAGGGCGCAGGTGGGAGAGTACCGCAACGACTTCGCCATTGGCGTAAACGGCGGAGTGCTGTTCAACAAAGTCTCTTTCGACCCCACCATCAAGCAGAATTTTTATATGGGAAAGACAATGGGCATCACCCTCCGGTACACGAGCGAGAGGTATTTCGGCATGTGCTGCGCCATTCAGGCGGAGGTGAATTACGCCCAGATGGGCTGGAAAGAGCTTATCGAGACCAGCACCGACACCTACGAGCGGCGTGTGAACTATGTGCAGGTACCCCTGCTGGCGCGCCTTGGCTTCGGCAAGGAATACCGCGGGGTGATGGGTTATCTGGTGCTGGGTCCGCAGATTGCCTTTTACATCAGCGACAAGGACAAGCGCGGTGGCGACTGGAGCAGCTATACCCTGTCTCTGCGCCCCAACAATGTGACCGAGCAATACGACCTATCCATACAGAAGAAATTCGAGTATGGACTCACGGGAGGCGCGGGCATGGAGGTTAACACTAAGGTGGGGCACTTCATGATTGAGGGCCGCTACTACTTCGGCTTGAGCGACATGTTCAACAACGGCAAGGCAGACTACTTCGCCCGCTCGGCCAGCGGTGCCATAATAGCCAAGGTCACCTACCTCTTCGACCTCATAAAGACAAAGCGCCAGAGCGCTGAGGATTTGTAGTTCCGCATAGGCGTTTTCGCATAGCTCGGCATATAGTGCCGCAGTGGCTCTCTGTCAGTCAGGCAACTGGTCTACGGTCACTTGGCGTCGCAGACTTAAGGAGCGGAAATAGGATAAAAGTGCCGACAGGAACTCTGGCTCGTTTTTGCTGCGGATAGGCATCACCTCGGTTTTTCCCACTTTGTTTGTAAACAACCTGAATTTGCAGCGTTACTCTACATCCTGTCGCATGTGAGCTGACATTCGCCAGAGGCCCGTCGGCACTCTTTTTCCTTGTAAGCGCTTCATTTCCGTGCGTGCGCTTCGCCTTAGTTATCGGGTTAAATATTCGTGAATTCATATCAGTATCAATACCCCCAGTATATGTATGCTTAAGAAGAAAGGGACCAATATGCGGAACTTCGCGTGACGCATCTTGGTATCGCAGACGTGCATCGCCAGATAGGCTCCCACACTTCCGCCTATAAAAGCTATCAACAGAAGAACATTCTCGTTGACTTGTGTTTTTCGTCTTCGGGCACGATACTTGTCAAACGCATATAGTACAAACGCTATAACGTTGATTACCACTGCATAAGTAAGTTTTTGTTCCATCTCGCTACATGAATATCTCTTAGTAAGAGATCGACACTGTCTCTAAATGCCACCAAATCAAAAGTTTACCAGCTTCGTTTTTTCCCGTTTGGCAAACAATTGCATAAAATGTTTGCCAAAGATGACAATTTTCATGATGAAAATTAGGCTATTTGCAATATTATCAATAACTTTGCAAAAGCGTGTAGATCTCTTACTAAGAGAAACACATGTTTTTCTACTTCTCCTGTCGCAAAAAACAAGAACAGATGAGAGCCGTCCAGCCTGTTCTGGTTGACTGTCCAGACCACTTAGTAG
>JAJPYT010000124.1 GCA_021204845.1 Prevotellaceae bacterium
CCGCAGACTCGTATTCGCTGACACTTACGGCAAGAGCGTCGGCGCTGGTGGTGATGGCATCTATGGCAGCCTCAAACTCCTCGTCTGAGGCGGAGCTGCCTATCAACGCCTGACCGTTAGCCATCGCCTCTTCGAAGGCTGCTTTTATGTCGGCGTTTGCATGCACGGCATCCATGTCGGTGTAGAGAGCCTGGTAGTTGCTGATTGTGGACTGCAAGACGAAATTGTAGGCACTGGTCTCGTTGCCATAATATGTGAGCTCGAAGTTGTCCGCTCCAATCCAGTTACAGTTGGTGCCGCGGGTGCGCAGTCCAAGGGTGACATCACCCCCGTCAGCGGCGAAATAGAGCTCTATATGCTCAGGTATGCCGTTGCCTGTGGATATGTTGGTGTAGAGGTCATAATCCCCGCTCGTGGCAAACAGCTGCACTCCGTATTGCTCGCTCACCGTCTCATACTGCTGGACAGCTATAACATCGGCTGCCAGCTTGTAGTTACCCGCTGCCAGACCCTCAATTGTCTGGCAGAGCTCAGCGTCTCCAATGGACGAACCCACAGATGTGTCGCCATATTGGTTAGCCGTCCAAGCCTCAATGAAGTTTGTACAGTTGGGATTAACCGTCTCGCCATTGTGGTTTATATATGTGTAAGAACTATTAGAGTAGGGACCGCCATTCTGATAGCCTATGTTCGTGGCTGACACGCCAGATTCGAATGTGCAAGTCCATCCAGAGACGTTGCCTGCAGAAAAGTCGTTATTCTCAATGAGAGAGGTGACATCCACGGGATTGTCCTGTGACGCACTGCCCAAGAGGGCATCGCTTCTCGCCTTTGTCACGGCTTCCGCGGCGACTCTCAGCTCTTCTGGCGTGGAACTGGCGTTGTTGTATACCTCGGACGCTGACTGCACGGCTTCGTCGTTCAAGTCGAGCTGGTCGAGAGCGTTCACCAGGGCGTTGTAAAGCTCCATGTGTGCGCAGTAGCTTGTGTAATCCACAAACTGCCACTCACATCCGTTCTCGTCGCTCAATTCCAGAGAGGCATAAACCGCGTTAGGATAGTCTTCGTCTTCCTTTATAACGCCCCAATAACCCGTGAAGGTGGAGCCCCAGGTCGCGTCGTTCGGAGACACACTAATGTGATAGGTCAAAGTGCCAGACAACTCTATCTTGTAGAGAGTGCTGGTGGCATAGTCCATGTGCATCTCGCCATACTCGCAGGTGCCATTGCCTGTAACTGTTGTGTAAAGCCCTGTGTTGTAGTCCAGAAAAGTCCAGTCGCTGTTCTCGTCCTCCGTGAGGGTGTAGGTCACGGGCGTGCTCGCGTCCGACCTTTCTATCATTTTTGTGGTTGTCGCCCAGTCGAAGAATGTCTGACCACCGCCAAGGAACAAGCCATTCACGGCAGTGTTCATTACCTGATACTGGTGCCCCGAGACGAGCTCTGCCGCCACGTCACTTGGCAATTCCGGCTCAGACCACTGGGCAAAAGCGGCAACGCCCGTCAGCAGGGCAGCCGCAAGGGAAAGTACTCTGTTTGTCATAGTAAAAAGAATTAATAGTTAGTATAATAAATTCATAGCAAAGATAAGGTTTTTCCTTTTCTTAAATGTTATTCCCCTACTCATTTAACACCTCTTAACGGCAGGAGACTGTCGAATAATACTGGCATAAGGGGAAATACAAATCTTTTTTGTAACTTAGCAAGCTGAAAGAGCTTTATTTGTCCCGCCATGGAGAGAGAAGAACTTGGGCACACTACTTTGCGTAAAGCCACTCGGGAAGACGCCCCCTTCCTTGCCCTTTGCCTTACGGAGGCGATGGGGGGCAAGGCTATGGAGCGCCAGCAGGGAGAGGGGCTCACAGAGAGCGACCGACGCATACTGAGCGTTCTCACCAGCCTGTCTGGGAGGGACGACACGCTCTACAGCTGGCGCTTCGGCACCATAGCCACGAGGCTTGACGGCACGCCCATTGGCGCCTCAATAGCCTACCCTGGGGAGGAATACCACCAGCGGAGGCTCGTCTCCTTCGCATTGGCAAAGGATATCATAACCTTCGACGTGGCGAAGATGGAGGACGAGGCTTTAGGCGGAGAGCTTTATCTCGACACCTTGGCGGTAGTGCCAGCCCATAGGCGCAAGGGAGTGGCGCAGGCGCTTATGCGGCACTGGTTGCTCGAGGCTCGCTCCCGGGGGCTCACCGCCACCCTGCTCTGCGCGGGGGACAACGGGAAAGCCCTGCGACTCTACGAAAGCATGGGCATGCGGAAGGCTGGAGAGGTATTCGCCTTCGGGCAGTGGTACATGAAAATGGCACAAACATTTGAAACGATATTATGAAGAGACTTACCACATTTGGCTTACTCGCGCTCTTGCCGCTCACTGGCCTGGAGGCGCAAAACTTCTGCCTGAGACTGCAGACGGCGGAGGGTCCCTATGACGCGGACCGCTGCTTGGTGACCACACTCGACGAAAGCCGCACCGAGGCGCTGAGGAGAGACACGCTCACCGTTACAAACCACAAGGCGGAACTCACACTGAATCTCGACGAGGTTAAAGAGGCGACCATCTCGTTCTTACGTGGCGAGACTGCCACTTTAGGCCTCTATATGCCACTCGTGCCAGGCGACACGCTCACGATGCGCGCCACGGCTGACGGCTGGGAGTACGGGGGCTCGGAGTTCTACCGCCAGGCGGGGGAGATAAAGAGCCGCTGCAATGCCTTGGAGGCACAATATAGGCAAGACATGACCAATACCACCGACACAGCGCAGCGGGGCATCTACGAGAAGTTCCGCACCGACTACACCAACGCCATAGTGAATTACGCCCGCCAAAACCCCGACGCTGAGGGCGTGGTGGCGTGGCTGCCCTACGCCATGGGTGATGCCATCACGGTGATAAAGCTGCTCTCGGCCCGTGTGCGCAAGGAAAGCCCGGTGGCTCCCCTTGTGCAGCGCACGTTGCGTGAGGAGGAGGAAAAGGCAGACCGCATGCGGGAGTTGGAGAAAGCCAAAGCTGGCATACGCGAGGGCGCACCGGCTCCCGACTTCACGCTGAAGGACATCCACGGGGGCGACCTCTCGCTCTCCAGCCTCAGGGGCAAGTACGTGGTTCTCGACTTCTGGGGCAGCTGGTGCGTATGGTGCCTCAGGGGCATGCCGAAGATGAAGGAGTACTACGCCAAGTACGCTGGCAAGCTGGAGATTTTGGGCATCGACTGCGGAGACACGGAAGAGAAGTGGATGAAGGCAGTGCAGGACAACGAGTTGCCATGGCTGCACGTCTACAACCCGAAGGACGGCACAGTGACCACGACATACGCCATCGAGGGCTTTCCCACGAAAATACTCATTGCCCCCGACGGCTCTATAGCCAAGGTGATAGTGGGCGAGAGCGACGATTTCTACGCCTTGCTCGACGAGTTGTTCGGGGACGAGCGATAAGCTATAAGCACCACGATTAAAGAAAGAGCCTCGACCAGCTATATTAAGGGTCGAGGCTCTTTCTTTAATTTCCCTTCTCCGCTATCTGAGGTCAGTCTATCTCCTCGTCGGCGGGGTAGCCGCCCATCTCGCGGATGGCGTTCTTGAGCATGGTGTATTGCTGGTAGAGGTTGTTCACCGCCTCCTCGCCCTGGGTGTAGTCGTGCATGGGGCTCTTGAGGAAGAAGCTGAGGAAGCGCTGTATGCCATAGCGCCCGGCGCGCGCGGCGAGGTCGCTGAGCAGGGTGAGGTCGAGCAAGAGCGGAGCGGCAAGGATGGAGTCGCGGCAGAGGAAGTTAATCTTAATCTGCATGGGGTAGCCCATCCAGCCGAAAATGTCGATGTTGTCCCAGCCCTCCTTGTTGTCGTTGCGGGGTGGATAATAGTTTATGCGCACCTTGTGGTAATAGTCGGTGTAGAGGTCGGGCTGCACCTCGGGCTTGAGTATGGTCTCGAGGGTGGAGAGCTTGGAGACCTCCTTGGTGCGGAAGTTGTCGGGCTCGTCCAGCACCAGTCCGTCGCGGTTGCCGAGGATGTTTGTGGAGAACCAGCCGCTAAGACCGAGGCAGCGTGTGCCAATGATTGGGGCGAAACCGCTCTTCACGAGGGTCTGCCCCGTCTTGAAGTCCTTGCCGGCTATTGGCATGCGGGTCTCCTCCGCCAGTTGCCACATGGCGGGAATGTCGACCGTGGTGTTGGGTGCTCCCATGATGAAGGGGGCTCCCTCGCGCAGGGCAGCGTAGGCGTAACACATGGAGGGAGCCACGTGCTGGCGGTCGTCGGCTTTCATGGCGGCTTCAAGGGTCTGGAGCGAGCCATGCACGCTAAGGTCGACGGGAACGTAAATCTCCGTGCTTGCCGCCCAGATGACCACTATGCGGTTGCACTCGTTACGCTCCTTGAAGGCACGTATGTCTGCCCTCAGCTGCTCCACCATTTCCCAGCGTGTCTTGCAGTCCTTCACGTTGTCTCCGTCGAGGCGCTTGGCATAGTTCCTGTCGAATGCCGCCTTCATTGGCACCACCTGCTCCAACTCGTCCTTGACGGGGAGGATGTCCTTTTCCTGAAGAACCTGGGCGTACATGGCTGCCTGGTAGGCGTTCTGGGGATAAACGTCCCACGCTCCGAACACGATGTCGCTGAGCTTGGCAAGGGGCACTATCTCGGCATAGTGAAGATAGCGCTTCTCGCCGCCGCTGCCCACGCGAATCTTGTCGTACTGGGTCATTGAGCCTACGGGCTTAGCCAGACCGCGGCGTGTCATGAACACTCCGGTCATGAATGTTGTGGCCACGGCACCGCAGCCCACGCACAGAATTCCTAACTTGCCCTCTGGCTGTTTAACGTTGGTCTGTTTCATTTCTTATTTCGTCGTTTTAGTTAAGTCTCATGAAAACAATTTGCTCTTTTCCGCTGCAAAGATATATATTTTGGCTAATACTTTATCACTTCCTTTAGGATAATTTAACCATGAGGCTGGATTGAGCTGATAAGTTCGCTGACGGAGAGCAGCCTTTGCTGACCCGTGGCCATGTCTTTCAGGGTCACTTTGCCCTGCGCCATCTCCGTCTCTCCCGCTATCGCCACATAGGGAATGCCCCTCTGGTTGGCGTATTGCATCTGCTTTTTCATCTTGGCGCTGTCGGGGTAAAGCTCACAGCTTATGCCAGCGGCTCTCACCCGCGCCGCCAGGGGCAGGCAGTAGGCAGCCTCGGCCGCCCCGAAGTTGACGAACAGCAAGCGGGTGGACGTGGTGAGATCGTCGGGATAAAGATTCAGCCCCTCCAGCACGTCGTAGATGCGGTCGGCACCGAAGGAGATGCCCACTCCGCTCAGTCCCTCCAGCCCGAATATGCCTGTGAGGTTGTCGTAGCGCCCTCCGCCAGTTATGCTACCTATCTCCACGTCGAGAGCCTTAACCTCGAAGATGCAGCCCGTGTAGTAGTTTAGCCCGCGCGCGAGGGTAAGGTCAAGTTCCACCTCACCCCTTAGCTCCAGCCCCTGGAGGGTGCCCAAGACAAAGTCCACCTCGTCAAGCCCCTTCAGCCCCACTGGCACATCGGCAAGAGTACGCCTCATGGTGGCGAGTTTCTCCTCGTTTGTGCCGCTGAGGTTTATTATGGGTTGCAAGAGCGCTATGGACTCCTCGCCCAGCCCGCTCTGGCGCAGCTCGGCGTTCACCCCGTCGAGCCCTATCTTGTCCAGCTTGTCTATAGCCACCGTTATGTCCACGATTTTGTCGCTCTCGCCTATCAGCTCCGCCAGCCCCGAGAGTATCTTGCGGTTGTTCACCTTTATGCGCACCCTTATGCCGAAGCGCGAGAACACGGTGTCCACCATCTGCAGCAGTTCCGCCTCACATAGCAGAGAGTCGCTGCCCACCACGTCGGCATCGCACTGGCAGAACTCCCGGTAGCGCCCCTTCTGGGGACGGTCGGCCCGCCACACGGGCTGTATCTGATAGCGGCGGAAGGGCAGGGTAAGCTCGTCACGGTGCTGCACCACGTAACGGGCGAAGGGCACCGTGAGGTCGTAGCGCAGCCCCTTCTCGCAAAGGCGTGCCGCAAGGCGGGTGGGGCTGCCCTGGCGCAGGTCAGCCTCCGGGACGCCGCGCATGAAGTCTCCGCTGTTCAGTATCTTGAAGAGCAGCTGGTCTCCCTCCTCGCCATATTTCCCCATCAGGGTGGAGAGGTTCTCCATGGCGGGGGTCTCTATCTGCTGGTATCCGTAGGAGGCAAAGACCTCACGTATCGTCTGGAAAATGTAGTTGCGCCGCGCTGTCTCCTGCGGGCCAAAGTCGCGCGTGCCCTTGGGTATGCTTGGTTTCTGTGCCATATTTTACATGTCAGTGGCTTTATTTCAGCCGCAAAAGTACTACATTTTCTATTATTTTCAGTACTTTTGTCGCACAAAAAGCATTCAGGCACTTTACTTATGGCACTATTCCGCAAGAAACGCAGCTGGCAGGAGCATACCCAGACAGGAGACATAGAGCCCGGTTCACCTCCCGCTCCGGCAACCGCCCTGGATGCCCTGCGCCACTGGTGGCACGAGCGGACGGGAGAGGACCCCTCGCCCGAGATGGAAGACCAGCTGCGCCAGCTCACTCTCGCAGAGACGCGCCGCCTCGCGGTAGCGTCGGCCATGCTAAGCCCACGGCAGGAGGAGCAGGCACACACCGCGCTTAAGCTGGGCGAGGCGAAGATGGACAATATAGGGAGCCTCTTGAGCCGCACCCTCCGACAGCAAGAGTGGCTTGCCAGATATAATAAACTTACGCGGGAACTGCGTGAGCATACCCTGCGGCTCGACACTCTCGCCAAGCAACTGGATTCCGCCCGTGACGAGACGGATGCCCTCAGCCGCTACGAGACCTTCGAGAGCATACATGAGAAGTTCCTCAACATACGCCTTCTCGAGAAGTTCTCCGCACAGCAGAAGCAGCCGCTGGCGGGGGCTATAGCCGAGATGGACACCGCACGGCAGGCCGAGACAGAGGAGCGTCGCAAAATGGCTTTATGCGCCAGGGCACTGGAGGAGCGGGAGAGATGCACCCGCGCCGCCGGCGAGCAGATGGAGCAGGTCTATCACCTGCAGGGAGAGCGCACGATTCTGGAGCTGGACATACTCTCTATACGTAACTTCACAGACAGCCTCCTACAAAGACAGGAAGCCACCAGAGAGGAGATTAGGGAGCTGGAGGGCGAGCAGGACGACATACAGAAACGCCTCACCGAACTGAGCGGAGAGAGGGCAGACTTGGAGCCGCACAAGACCATGCTTGCCCAGGGCAGGACTTTACTCTTCCGTATCGACATGCTGAGCGCCGCCAAGGAAGAACTGGACCTCGTGAGCGCGGAGCTGAAAGAAAGCACGCGGCGGCACGAGGAAGAGAACCGCACGCTGGAAAGCCTCTCAGCCCAGGCGAGAGACACGGAGGCTGACATACAGGTGGTGAACACGAAGTTGCAGGGTCACCGCTCAAGCATAGCAGTGACCGACGGGCGCACGCTGCAAGAACGGGCTCTGCGCCAGACCACACTACAGCAGATGCTACTCAGCGCGCAGTCTCATTGGGCGCACATCCGCGAGGGCTACCAGGAGATAGACGAGACCAGCACTTCCATTCTTGCCCTGCGCCATCAGACGGACAGCCTGCGCCAGTCGCTCTCCGAACTGGAGCGCGAGCTCTCCCCCATGCAGGCGGAATGCCGAGACAGGGAACATACCCTCCTGGTCTCAGCCAGCCAGAAGGTAGCCCAGCTGCGAGGGGGCCTGAAGGAGGGCACAGCCTGCGCCGTTTGCGGAGCTATTCATCACCCTTACCATGTGAGCACTCCCTTGGAGGAGAAAAAACTCACCGACGAACTCCGTTCCGCCTACGAGTCACTGCTTGCCGAGGTGGAGACCAAGCAGAAGCGGCAAGCCCAGATGCACGACCAGCTGCTCTCACAGGAAACACGACAGGCTCTACTGTCAGACCATCTGCAGAAGTTGAAGCTACGCCAAGGGCAGCTGGTGAAGGAGTGGGACATCTATGCCAAGCTCGATGCCTCACTCACCGAATGCTCATCCGCCACCAACATGGAAGCCCGCACCGGGACCATCCGCCAGCTAATGGCAAACGCCATACGCGACGCAGGAGAGGCACAGCAGGAACTCGACAGCTACAACTACCACCAGTCGCGCATAATCGCCCTCACGGAGGAACTCTCCGCCAAAGAGCGGGAGAAGAGCGAACTCTCCAAGCGGCTCGCCAGCGTGAACACCAACTGCCAGGTGCTCGCCCGGCACATAACCTACCTGACCAAGTGGCACACAATAGCCCAGACGCGCTTCACCTCACTATACGAGGAACTAAACCGCCTCGTCTCCCTGCCCGACTGGATGAAGACGTGGACCGACAGCCCCGAGGCCCTCAAACGACAAATAGCCGAGAGCTTGGGCCGCCTTTCCCACTGCGACGAGCAACAAGCGGAACTCCGCCGCCGCGGGGAGATGGTCTCCCAGGCGCTCGCCACAGCCCATGACCGCGAGGCGTTCATCGACAGTCTGCTCCGCCACTCGCAGGACTCTCTCTCCCGCCACACCGACATGCTTAGCGAGGCAGAGAAAAACCTCGCGCGCCTCTTGTCTGACGAACAAGGAAGCGACGGGAAAGGCCTGCTGGAGCGCAGCCTTAGGGGGCAGGCAGATGCCTCAAACCAGTGGAAGCGCCAGCACTCCAAGTTTCTCTCGGCATCTATAGAACTGGCAAGGACAAGGGGCAGGCTCGAAGCCCTGCAGGAACGTGGCGCTATGGTGGAGGAACGCCTCGCCAGCCAGCGCTTCGACCTCGACGTGTGGATAAGCCGTTACAACGCCTCACACCCGCCTGTCAGGTTTGAGGAACTGGCGGCTACCTTCAACGCCGACACGAATTGGAACGACGTGCGCGCCCGCACGAGACAGGCACAAGCCTTGGTCGCGGCAGAGCGCATGTTGGTGCAGTTCCTCCAGAGCGAGATGCTTGCTATGCAGGCTCTCTTCAGCACCGCCTCTACCAGTGCCGACGGGCTCAACGCCGAGAAGCTGGAGCGGCAACTTGAGCAGCTGAACAAGGAATACCGCGATGCCGCCCTGCTCACCGCCGAAAGCCTGGTGAAGCTTCACCGCCACCAGCTATGCAAAGACCAGCTACAGCAAGGGAACGAAGCTAAGGATTAGCGGAGGGTATGTCAAAAAGGGATTCGTAGAATTTCGCAAGCGGTCCGAATGGCGTGTCAAAAAGGAATTCATAGAGTTTCGCGTGGAGTCCGAGTGGCAGAGCCACTCCACTTGGTAAGGGGGTGTGTCAAAATGGGCTTGCGTTTTTTATGGCGAATCCCGTTTTGATACCCCCTATTACTTAGCGATGATCATAAAGGTGGGACTTTATCTCTTCCGTGAACACCTTGGCGTACTTCTTTTTCTTGAATTCGCCTATTCCATTTATCATTCCGAAGGCTTCCTCGGTGGTTGGTTTCACGATAGAGAGAGAATGCAGCACCTTATCGCTCAAAACGATGTAGGGCGGGAAGCCTTGCTCGTCAGCCAGCCGCTTGCGCAGGGAGCGCAGCCGCTGAAATAGCATAGCGTCCTCGCCTCCAGCAGTCTCTGGTAATGGTTGCCTCCTTGATTGTTTCGGCACGTTCTCCGTCTCACGCGACTTGCCCCCTCGCCCACTCGCTTTCCTCTGCAGCTCCCCAGCCTCTGCCGCCTGCTCCACACGGGCAAGCTGGGCTTTCTGCCGCCCATACAACACGTCAGCGCCCTGCGGGGTGAGGCATAGATAATTATGATTGTCGTACGCCACCTCTAAATAACCCATTTGCAGCATCTGCAAGAGGTACTCGTTCCAGTCACGCATAGGCACCTCACGCCCCACAGCGTAGGTTGGCAACTGGTCGAAATGGCGGCTTCTCACCTCGGGCGAGGGCTTGCCGCAGAGTATATCCACGACCGTGCGCATGGTGGCGGCCTGACCAGTCCGTACCACAGCGCTGAGGGCTTTTTGCACCAGCACCGTGCCGTCGAACCGCCTGGGAGGTTGCCTGCAAACATCGCAATTGCCGCAGTCGCAAGCCATAGGCTCGCCGAAATAGTTCAGCAGAATGCGACGACGGCACACACTGGCCTGGGCGTACTCTATGATGCGGTGAAGGCGCTCCATGTTTATTTCCCTCTGCCCGCTGTCCTGGGCAAAGGAGCGCAACTGCACAATATCTTGCAAAGAATAGAAGAGGAGAGCGAAAGAGGGAAGGCCGTCGCGCCCCGCCCTGCCAATCTCCTGATAGTAGCTCTCTATGCTGCGGGGCAGGTTGTAATGTATGACATACCGGACGTTGCTCTTGTTTATGCCCATGCCGAAGGCAATGGTGGCACAGATAACCTGCACGCGGTCGTTAACGAAGTCACGCTGCGCCGCCTCGCGCTCTCCGGCAGTGAGCCCAGCGTGGTACACCGCCACCGGCACCTGATGGAGAGCGAGCACGCGAGCCACCGTCTCAGTGTTCTTGCGGCTGAGGCAATAGATGATGCCACAATCGCCGGGATGGTTGAACACGAAATTGAGTATGGCTTGCCGCTTCTGCCGTGAATCGTAGCCACGGCGCACCTCAAGGCTAAGGTTGGGGCGGTCGAAGGAGGAGATGAAAACCCTCGCATCGGGTATATGCAATTGCTGAAGTATGTCGAGACGGGTTACCTTGTCGGCTGTGGCGGTCAGCGCCACGACAGGTATGTCGGGGTAAGTTTCCTTGAGAATGCCTAAGCGCGCGTATTCCGGGCGGAAATCGTGCCCCCACTGGGAGATGCAGTGCGCCTCGTCTATGGCAAAGAGGGAGACCTTCAACTCGCGCACGAGGTAAGGCAGCTCGTTCAACAATCTTTCGGGGGAGACGTAAAGCAGACGCAGACGACCGCTCATGGCGTTCTGCCTCAGGTATAGCATCTCGTCGTCGCCGCTGGCGCTGTGCATGGCAGCGGCGCACACTCCATTCGAGCGGAGCTGCGCAACTTGGTCGTTCATAAGAGATATGAGAGGGGATATAACCACAGTGACACCATCGAGCAGAAGAGCGGTGAACTGGTAGCATAGGCTCTTGCCTCCACCAGTGGGCATTAGCACTAAAGCGTCACCTCCAGAAAGCAGGTGTCTTACTATCTCCTCCTGGGGTGGACGGAAACTTTCATAGCCGAAAATTTGCTTTAAAAGCGTTATCATTTGCCGTTTTGCGTTAACAATTGCAAAGTTATTGGTTTTTTTGCGAAAAATTATGCCAAAACTCTTTTTTGTTTGAAGAAAAGTACATACCTTTGTAACATATTGTAAACAACAACATTAGTCTCACACATTTATGGCAAAGTACAATTTCACAGCTGACAGGAAGGTCAAGAACGCTGCGTATAGGAATCAAATCCATGCCGATGTTGCAGATCAACTCTATGAGAAGATTCTGCACAAAATGGTCGTCGAAAAGAAGTACCGCGACAAGTCCTACAATGCACAAGTACTGGCTAAGGAGCTGGAAACCAATGCTCGATGCATTAGCGCAGTGGTAAATTTAAGGTTTAACATGAACTACTCATGTCTGGTTAACGAATACCGTATCCGCGAGGCGCAGTTCCTGCTGGTGGACAGGCGTTACGCTGACCTGACGATTGAGAAGATCTCTTCAATGGTGGGGTTCTCGAACCGGCAGTCATTCTACGCCGCTTTCTACCGCTTCATTGGCACCACGCCCAATGAGTACAGAATGCAGAACCGCGCCACCGAAAACGAAAAGCCGGAGAAGGGACGCCGCCACCTGAAACTGAAGTAGCGGGACACGTCACCTCAATCCGCAAGCCCAAGGGCATGCGGCTAACACGGTTCAGCTCCCCCTTCCCAAGCGACTTATCATATGTCGCTTGCTCACCAAAAGCTATCATACCGCTTTTGTCCTCGGGGCTGTAGATGTTGGGTCATTCTTTTACAAAGAAGAGAGGAATGGAAGCGTTTAATTACGTTGACGAAAGGTTTGCCGACATCCGGATGCTACGCTTTCGGGTGTCTGCTTTTAATGGGCTTACCCCAAGGCAGCGCCGCCTCATATACTACCTTGGAGAGGCGACGCTCTGGGGGCGCGACATACTCTGGGACCAGAACTGCCGCCTTAACCTGCGCATAAGGAAGATGCTGGAGACGGTGTACACAGAGTACAAGGGCGACCGCACGACGGAGGAGTTCCGCCAGTTCGCTGTTTACTTGAAGCGCATGTGGTTCTCCAACGGCATACACCATCACTACGGGTGCGAGAAGTTCAAGCCCACGTTCACAGAGCCTTTCCTTCGGGAAGCGCTGCGGGAGACGGGGCAGACAGTAGACGAGGAACTCATGAGGGCAATCTTCGACCCCACGGTGATGAGCAAACGGGTGAACCAGGCGCAGGGAGAGGACCTTGTGCAAACCTCTGCGTGCAACTACTACGGCCCGGGCGTGACACAGCGGATGGCAGAGGATTTCTACGCCAAGCAGACTGATCCCCATGACCCCTGCCCCGTGATGCACGGCATGAACAGCCGGCTGGAGCTGCAAGAGGGGGAGCTAAGAGAGCACACGTGGAGGAGCGGCTCTATGTACGGTCCGCTCATCGACCGCATAATCCACTGGCTGCGACTGGCAGAGGAGGAGGCTGAGAGCGATGAGCAAAAAACGGTGGTTAGGAGCCTGATAGAGTTTTACCAGACGGGAGACCTGCGCACCTTCGACCGCTACACCATAGAGTGGGTGCGCTGCACCAGGGGAGACGTTGACTTCGTGAACGGCTTCACAGAGGTTTATGGCGACCCATTGGGGCTGAAAGCCTCATGGGAGGGATACGTGAACATAGTGGACCACGAGGCGACCAGGCGCACAGAGACGCTGAGCCGGAACGCGCAGTGGTTTGAGGACAACTCGCCAGTGGACCCGCGTTTCAAGAAGGCGGAATGCCATGGCGTGACGGCAAAAGTTGTGGAAGCCGTGGTTCTTGGCGGAGATCTCTACCCCAGCAGCACCATAGGCATAAACCTTCCCAACAGCAACTGGGTGCGCCAGCGCCACGGCAGCAAGAGCGTGACCATAGGCAACCTTACGCACGCCTACAGCGAGGCGGCAAAGGGCAACGGCTTCCGCCAGGAGTTCGTGATAGACGAGGAGACCATTCAACTGCTCGACCACTACGACGACCAGATGGACGACCTGCACACAGACCTGCACGAGTGTCTGGGCCACGGCTCGGGACAACTGTTGCCAGGCGTAAGCCCCGACGCGTTGAAAGCGTACGGCAACACCATAGAGGAGACACGCGCCGACTTGTTCGGGCTCTATTACATAGCCGACCCCAAAATGGTGGAACTGGGGCTGGTGCCCGACAGCGAGGCGTACAAAAGCCAATATTACAGCTTCATGATGAACGGACTGCTCACTCAACTGGTGCGCATAGAGCCAGGCAAGCAGATAGAGGAGGCGCACATGCGCAACCGCGCCCTGGTGGCTCACTGGTGCCTGCACAACGCCGGCGGAGCCATGGAACTGGTGAGACGAGACGGGAAGACTTTCCTCAGGATAAACGATTACGAAGCCTTGCGCCGGCTCTTAGGCACACTGCTGGCAGAGGTGCAACGCATAAAGAGCGAGGGAGACCTGCTGAGCGCCGAGAACTTGGTGGAGACTTACGGAGTGAGAATAGACCCGGCAATACACCAGGAGATGCTTGACCGTTATGCACAGCTCGACCTGGCTCCCTACAAGGGCTTCATAAACCCTGAGATAGTGCCGGTACGAGACAGCGAGGGCAAACTCGTAGACGCCACAATACGCTACGGAGAACCCTTCGACAAGCAGATGCTGCGCTACGGCAGAGACTATTCGCTACTATGACCACCGCAGAGACCATCAGGGAGATAAAGCAGGAGCTGCACGCCAACATGAACGGTGTGGCGAGCGCCTACATGCGAGAGCGCGGACTGGGCTATCACGTGAACTTCGGCATAGAACTGCCGCGGCTCAGGGAGATAGCATCACAGTTCCAGCCCGACCGCGGTGTGGCACAAGCTCTCTGGCAAGAAAATGTGCGAGAGAGCAAGATACTCGCCACCCTGCTGATGCCCACCGAGAGCTTCACGCCCGACATTTGCGACACGTGGGTACGGCAGATTCCCAATGCCGAGGTGGCGCAAATGGCGGTGATGAACCTCTTCGCCCGACTGCCATACGCCCGCGCCAAGGCTTTCGAGTGGATGGCAAGCAGTGAGCCAACACTGCGATTATGCGGCTTCCTGCTCATAGCGCGCCTCCACATACAGGGCATGGAACTCTCGCCCAGCGAAATGAATGAGTTTACCGGCCAGGCTGATGCCAGCCTGCCCACCGCCGACACACACCTGCGCAAGGCTGTGCAGAACGCCCTAATCCACATAACGGGCGACTTGCCGCACTGACAGAGATTAATCACCGCACGAACTAAGGCTCGTCCCTGCACTGATTCACGTGCGTCAGTGCGGTAACTTCTACGTGTCACCACAGAGATTTATTGCTAATATATCAGGCCAGAAAAAATATTACCGAAAATACCGAAATACCTATAGAAACAAGTGTGTTTCGGTATTTTCGGTTTCTCAGTGTGGACATTAGTATATACATACTTGTGAAATACCGAAAATACCGAAACGTATGTGCGCATAGGGGAATTTCGGTATTTTCGGTAACGTCATTATTTTTCCCATCAGTGCCTCGTCATTGAGCTGAAGCCGCCTATTACTTGGGGATGTGTCAAAATGGAAATCGTAAAGAAGCCAAGCGGCACAAAGGAAAAAGAGCGCCGAAGGCGCTCTTTTAGCTTGCGGATTTCCTTTTTTGACACACTCTCTTTATATATAAATAATGTGGAAGCCAAGGCGGAAACTGGGAGACGACATCAGCCCAATCCGTTATTTAACACTTGTGATAAGAAAAAAACTACGGTGGAATGTGTGAACGAAAGCAAAAATGAGTATCTTTGTTGCCGATTAGACACTTATATATAAACTTAACTAACGTTATTATGAAGAAGAAACTACTTTTTGCATGTGCGCTTGCGCTTAGCTCATTAGGCGCTATGGCACAATGGACCGCACCTACGCCCAAACTGACCTCCAGTGTGGACGAGATTGCGAACATCGACTCTCTGATCTTCTACCACGTGGGGCAGGAAATGTTCCTCACTGCCGGTACAGCGTGGAACACTCACGCCTGCCTTACCGACGACATTACCTCTGCTCTTCTATGGGAAGTACAGGCGCAGCAGAGCTATAGCAACTGCTACAAGTTCTATTGCCCTGAAGCTTCACATGACCACTATCTGTTCCGTGACCAGGCTCCTGACGTGTATACCGACTGGCAGAGCAAGAACACCACGGAAGGACTGATGTTTGAGTTCGTGGCTTCTGACGCCGGCTACCTGCGCATCCGCTCGGCGGCTGACGACCCATACTTCGGCATCAACAACCTGACCGAGGACGATGCGAACTACGTCTATGCTCTTTGGGAGATGGGCTGGGACCCCGACAATGACGATGTTAACAGCAGCGGCGCATCCTTAGGTACAAACATCGGCATCTTCATGCTCGACCCTGACGTGAACAGCGAATACCAACTTGACTGGGAAGTGCTTGCGAAAGATGACTATAAACTTTATCTGGCACAGACCAAGCTCTACAACCGCATGCTGGAAGGAGTTGCTGCTGGTATGGAAGAGAGCGACTTAGACGCTTACGCCTCTTACATTAACAGCACTGACCTCGACGCTGTGAACGAGGCTTACAACACCGTGGACGAACTGGTGACGGAATTTGCATTTGGAAATGCGGGCGAGGACAATGTAGTGGAGGTAACCACCCTCATCAGCAACCCGACAATAGAGGGTGAACGCAGCGCAGAGCCAGACGGCTGGATAGACACTTACGG
>JAJPYT010000198.1 GCA_021204845.1 Prevotellaceae bacterium
TTTTTATACTCTGTTTGTAACCCTTGCAACAGGGTTTTGGGACTGATCCCAAAAAACGAGATTCGTCACATATCACAAGTGGTTTGAGTGGCGCTTCCTTGTTTTGTCACACCTCCATGCGCCCAAGGTCCTAAACATCCCTTACACCCTTTTGCTACCAGATATGTTTGCCACGAGAAAAACTTGAATTTCTCTTGCTAAGAGATCGACAGATGGTGCAAAGGTAAGTATTTTTAGGGAATATTCACCTTCTTTTACCAAGTATTTTGCAAACAATTGTATGTTTTATAGCATTTGTTTGCCAAGCGAGTACTTCGTTGTCTTCATAAAATAATGATTAACAGTCTCTTTCATGCAAAGCCTCTCTCTTAGCAAGAGAAATACACTTTCCTCAGCTATAAAATGCGACAAGGCGAGGGAGGTAATAGCAGGGAGAACAGACGAACAGGAAACTAATAAGACATAAAAAACGCATACATGCAACAGTTTGTTACAATAGAGCTTTCAAGGAAAGATTATAAGAGAGTGAAAGACATAAAGATTATATGAGCACAACAAAATTATTACTTGCCACTGCGCTCGTGTCACTCATGTATGGCACAGCGGAGGCAAAGGTGAAGTTCGACTACTCTTTGGTGTTCGTGCCGGAAGAGGGAGGCGTGAAGTTTGAGAAGATAACGGAGGACGCTGACGTGGTGGCGGACTACAACGGTGGCATTGTTGGGAAAGCCGTGGGCATCTTCGGCAGCGGCAAGACGAGCGTGATAGACTGGTGGGTGATACCGCAGATAGCCATCTCGCCGGACGGGACGAAGGTGGCTTACATAAACGAGAAGAACAAGACCACGAACGTGATGGTGAAGAACTCCTCGAAGGGAGGGGCAAGCACGCAGCGCACCTTCCGCACCAACGTGGAGGGCGTGTCGTGGAGCAGTGACGGCAACACCCTGTGCTTCACCGAGGTAAGGAGCGGACACCACGGAGTGTATCTCGTGGCCGCCGACCAGGGTACGGTGGTGACGCAAGTCTCCAACGGCACCGACAACGACTTCGGAGGCGTGATAAGCAACGACGGCAACACCATATATTTCCACCGCGGAGAGGGAATGGCAAGCTACAGCCTGTGGAGCTATGACCGCCAGTCGAACCTTTTCTCGAACTATTCCCGCGGAATGACGGCTTGCCTAATCCCTGGAAGCCGCAACACAATATATTGCGCGCGCTTCACCGACAGGAAGGAGAGCGAGATATGGCGTGTGAACTTCGAGACGGGCGTTGAGGAGGTGATACTCACGCAGCCGGGCAAGAGCTTCACCACTCCCCAGCTTTCCCCCGACGGGCAGTGGTTGCTGGTGACAGGAAGCAGCGTCTCGGAGAAGGAGGGAATCCAGAACACGGACATATTCGCGGTGCGCACTGACGGCACGCGGCTGACGCAGCTTACCTACCATCCGGGCAACGACCTTTCGGCTGTGTGGTCGCCAGACGGCAGGAGCATATACTTCCTCTCCCAGCGCGGCTCTGTGGACAAGAAGTACAACGTCTGGAAGATGGACTTCTCCTTATAATCCATATAAGCGATTGAGACATATTTCTCATCCATGCGCGGTTTAAGAGACAAGTTCTTGTTGGCGACTGTCATGACAGCCTTTCTCCCTGTCAATATTTATGGGGGGAGACACCCTTTCTCTAAGCCCAAGTATTAAGGGACGTGATTATGAGTTCCAGTGGCGGCAGACTATTTTGCCGGCATCTCTGATAGGTGTCAGCGCCTTGGCCATAATGCCCACCTTCTTGCGGAACGGCAGCCACTCGGTCACGAACACCATTATAGATATGAGAGGAGACAGCAAACGCCTAAGTTTCGACGATTACGTGCAATACGTTCCAGTCGTGGGGTCCCTTGCCATAGGGCTCGCGGGAGTGAAGGCAAGGCATTCGCTTAGGGACCGCACTATAATAATAGCCACGTCGTATGCGGCCATGGGCATTCTGGTGAATGTGCCCAAGCGTCTCGTCAGTGAGCGGAGACCCAACTCGTCGGCACAGAACTCTTACCCGTCGGGGCATACAGCCACGGCGTTCATGGGAGCCGAGCTGATGAGAATAGAATACGGCGGATGGTACGGGACGGGGGCATATGTGGTTGCCACCAGCATAGGCTTTATGCGTCTTTACAACGGCAAGCATTGGCTGCATGATGTCGTTGCGGGGGCAGGCATTGGCATCTTGAGCGCGCGGTTTGGCGAGTGGAGCTGGAAGTGGTGGGGCAAGATATTCGAGAAGAGGGAGAAGAGCTATAATGTGGTTGTCATGCCTCTCGTATCAACAGAACTTGGAGGGTCTTACGGCGTTTCAATGAACGTTTTTCTATAAGCGATGAACACTTTTTTATTAACTTCTAAAATATAAAAAACAAATGAAAAAGATTTTAGTAATGGCCGCTTTTGCCACATTCGCATTGGCGGCATCAGCCCAAAGGGCAAGCAGTAGTCACACCTCCTTCAGGGGAGCTTCCCAGGACGTGGACATGTCCGTTCATTTCGGCATTCGTGCCGGTCTTAACGTTTCTAACATCAAATCTAAAGAAGGAAGCTATTCGGAGAATTGGGGCTCATCGGTAGGCTACCATGTGGGCGTAATAGCAGACGTGCCCTTGGCGAAGAACTATTTCTACATCACACCAGGTTTGTATTTCACTCAGAAGGGCTCTAAAGAGTCCGAGGGCAAATATGAGTACAAGGTGAACCCAATGTATTTGGAGATACCCATTCTGTTCTCTGGTAGGTACACATTTGGCAAGGCGCAGCTGCAGGTCAACTTCGGTCCGTATTTCGCCGTCGGTGTCGCAGGCAAGGAGAAGGAAACAGAATATGGAGACACCGAGAAGTGGGATTTCTTTGGCGATGACGGTGCAAAGCGTTTCGACGCAGGTCTGTCCGTCGGCGCGGGTGTCACCATAGTAAAGCACTACTATATAGGCTTCCAGTACGAGGCTGGTCTGGCTAACTTGTATGATGACAGCGATGAGAAAACGAGGAACAAAAACTTCATGATTAGTGTTGGCTATAACTTCTGATTACAATAACTAATGAAGCGTTTTAAAC
>JAJPYT010000051.1 GCA_021204845.1 Prevotellaceae bacterium
GACTCTATACTATATAATACATTTAATAGTGTTTTCCCCCTGTTATTAATTATATAATGCCCTGTCGAACGGTGAACGGCGAAGCCCTCATCGAAGATAAACCCTCAGCGAAGCTAATTTGCCACAAAATGTAAACGAGTCCAAAATCCATTCCATCGTGTGCTTATATAGTGGATTTTGGACTTTTAGCTTCGCTGAGGGTTGCACCGTTGACATAACAATTAAGTTGTTCAACCTGATAAAAGAAGTAGCTATGCCACAGCGATAACGGGTCCCAAGCTGCCTGCTCCGTCTCACCTGAATCTCCGCACCGACACATCGTGGTCACCGCACTGACGCGTCTGAATCAGTGCGGTGACCACTCGCTGCCAGTGTGGTGATCAGCCCTCGTTAGTGCGGTGATGATTATACATATTCATAGAACCGCCCAGTAACGCAATATAGAGCGTATCTACCTCGGTGTCGAGAGATTCAAAATTGCAAGACGTTCATGTATTTATCCACAAGCATGAGGTCTTTCACAGAGAGAGTGCCGCGGGTGCCGCCTTTGGCACGGAAAAGGACGGTCAGGAGTTCCACATCGCCCTCGGTGTAGGTTTGCTCCCCGAGATTGACAAAGGTGGGATAGACGGCTTTCTTGCCATTGGTGTGCAGGCGGTCGCGGGTCATGTTGTGCATCTGGGCGACAGAAGTGGGCTCCACGCCAAGGTATTCGAATTCGTTGGGGTCATAGGGGATGCATAGGCTTATGCCGTTGACGCTCTGCAGGGCACTGCCAGTGAGCGTGAGGCGAAGCTCGTCACCAGCCCAGGCGGTAGACACTGAGACGCTGCCAGCCACTGGGGGAACGGGGCGCGAGCTGACACCGCTCTCCAGCTCCACTGCCACGGCGGAAATGTCATAAACATCTATTAGCCCGTTGCCGTTGAGGTCTCCCTTCGAGATGTATCCCTCGAAGTCTCCGTCGCCTTGGCGAAGACCCGTGTAGTTCTCGTAAGATGTGAGGTCGTTCTCGTCAATGCGTCCGTCCTGATTGATGTCGCCAGGAATGTAGAAGTCACTGCCCGGGACACGAAAGACGTAGAGCTGCTGACCACTGCCGAAACCGCCCACGGCATCGGTAACGTGGAGGCGGATGTAACGGGCAACAGGATGGTCGGGGAAGGAAATCTCCTTGGTCTCGCTGCTAAGTTCCCACGAGAAATCACAGACTGGAGTCCACGTCTGGCGGTCCATGCTGTATTCCACGCTGCCGCGGAGCAGAGTGCCGTTGCCAGCGTCGGGACGAGGCAGATACTGCAACTTATCAAGCATGTTCACGCTGCGAAGGTCAGCGACGAGATCGAAAGGCACTGCCTGCTGCTTCCACTGCGTGTGCCAGGTGCTGGTCTCGTCGAAGTCGAAGAGATGAGCAAGCGCCTGCCCTCTCTGGTTAGGACAGGATGTTTCGCCACGAATGCCACGGATGGCGTGCTCCAGAGGGTCGGCAGTGGTGGTTGCTGAGAGTTCCTGCCAAGGGCTCTGACCGTCTTTGTTGACAGCGCGCAACTGGAGCGAGTAACCAGTCTCGGGCGTGAGATTCTCAAGCGTGTAGGAGGTTTGGCGGATGGTGGAATAAGTCTGCCCCTGGAAGAATATCTCATAGTAGTCGGCATTGGGGACAGCCGTCCACGAGGGTGTGAGGGAATAGGCTGCCGGAGTCTCCACCTTGGCCTGGGGCGCTGAGAGGACACCAGTGCCAGAGAGGTTGCGGTCGGGCGAGGGGAGCTTCACTCCGTCGGCATAAAGTTGCAAGGCTGTCTGCCGCACGTCCATCTCAGGGATGTTCACCATGAGCGCTGTTATATCCATGTGCTCCACATCGCTCTTGCCAAAGAACCAGGAGCCAGGGGTGCGCTGCCACGAGGCATAGTCGGTGGCTTGGATGAGAGCTATCTTCTTGCCTCCCACCTTCACGGAAAAGCTCTTCGGCTCGGTGTCAAGATAGAGGCACAGCCGCGTTGACTTCTGGGGCACGTAACCTCTGTACGCTCCCTTTGCCGGCAGTACCTGAATGATGAGCTTGCCAGACTTGTCGAGCATCTGGGAGACGTAAGTGGTCACGCTCTCGCCACGGAGGTAGGCTTGTGTGGTGCCGTCGTCGTCGTACTCGGTGAATATGTTGTTCCCGATAGCGGGATAGAAGTCGTAGCAACGCAGGTGCGGGTCCATCTCGCCAGGGTTGTTGGTCGGCTTGTGAACGGGAATGATGGCACCAGCCTTCACGAAGACAGGCAACTTCCAGAGCGGGGCGGCAAAATCATTGATTATGCGCCCTCCCTCGTAGACATCGCCGGTGAAATAGTCTATCCACAGACCCTGAGGCAGATAAATGCCGTCGCGCACGTCGTCGAGACTGTCGGGACGCGTAGCCTTATATATGGGGGCTACCAATATGCTGGGTCCGTACATGAACTGATACTGAGTGCCAACGCCAAGAGTGTAGGCATTTGCCTCCTGTAGGAACATCGGGCGCAGAATTGGCTCTCCGTCCACTGCCTCGTGGGCGATGGTGTAAGTGTAAGGCATAAGTCTGCTCTTGAGCTTCAGATACCAGCGGTTGATGGAAGTGGCAGGCTCGCCCAAAGCCTGTGGATATTTAGGGTTGGAGCCCCAGCCGTCCATGTTCAACTGCATGGGGGAGAAGGCTTTCCACTGGAAATCGCGCACGTTTACCGCCACGTTCCTGCCGCCGAAAATGCCGTCCATGTCGCTGGTGATGTTAGGCTGACCGCTAAGGCCACTGCCCAAATACGTGGGAATGTGGAAGCGGATATACTCCCACTCTCCGCCTGTCTGGTCACCAGTCCAGATACCGGCGTAACGCTGGGTGCCAGCCCACCCGTCGAGAGAGATGATGAAGGGGCGTGCGTCTCCGCCGTAGTAAGGCATTATCCCTGCCACGTCTGCCACACCATTGAGGCCGAACGAGTAGCCGGCACCCACCCACGCCACATCTGTCTTAAGGACGCGCACGCCAGCATCGCGCACCTCGCCTACGATATCTCGTTGAAGAAGGGCCTCCACGCCCTCCTTAGGATGAAGGTCACTCTGAGTCCAAAGGC
>JAJPYT010000179.1 GCA_021204845.1 Prevotellaceae bacterium
AATGGGGTCATAGGTAAAGACGGAAAACTCCACCGCTCCCTCAGTGCCCATTATATCAATGCGGTCTATCTTGCTGCTCTCGCTTGCCACGAAGCACCACGAGCCGCTGCCAGGCAGTCCGTCGGGGAAACTGAAGCAGGCGCTCACCGTGTCCTCTGTCTGGTAAAGTCCCTGTCGGTTTGTCTTATAGCCGTGGGCACGCAGTATGGGACCGAATATCTCCTGCAAAAGGTCTATCTGGTGTGGTGCGAGGTCATAGAAATAACCTCCTCCCGCTATGTCACGCTGCACTCGCCATGGCAGGTTGTGGGCGTTGTAGTCGAGGTCGCGCGGGGGAACGGCAAAGCGTATCTGCACATTTATAACCTTGCCTATGGCTCCTGACAGCACCAGTTGCTTCACACGCTGGAAATAAGGTAGATATCTGCGGTAGTAAGCCACGAAGCAGGGCACGCCCGTCTGTTTAGAGATACGGTTGACGCGCTGGCAATCGGCATAACTGGCTGCCAGCGGTTTCTCCACATAAACGGGTTTGCCGGAGCGCATGGCCATGATGGCATACGTGGCATGGGAAGACGGAGGTGTGGCCACATAGACGGCATTTACCTCAGGCGTGTCCACAAGTTGCTGTGCGTCAGTGAACCAGTGGGCTATATTATGCTCCTGTGCGTAGGAGCGCGCCTTCTCTGCGTTGCGGCTCATTACCGCGTACACACTGCTGCCAGGCACCAGCGAAAAGGCTGGTCCGCTCTTCTTACGGGTTACTTCTCCACATCCGATGAAGCCCCATCTTATTTCCTGCTCCGCTTCCATCAGTGAATTAATGTCTGTTTTTCGTTAGCAAAGTTACTGCTTTTTTTGTATTTTTGCACTATCATAAACGCATTAAACCAAAGAAATTATTATGGAGAATGACAGCGCGGCACAGGATCCTGTGGTGATTAGGGAGAGAAACTATGCGAAGTGTCTCGGTGAGGGGCTAAAGATTGTAGGGAAACATTTTAGTGCCATGGCTGGTTTTTTGTGGCCCTTGGCTGTGCTCTATGCTCTTGTGTACATTGTGGGCTGCTTCGTCCAGATGAACGCTTTGCCTAATGTCCTTAGTGGTAAGGCATGGCGTGGTGAGGTGTGCGTGATTGTAATGTACATTTTGTCCATAATTGTCTCTGCGGCATACGGGGCTTGCATGTTTTGGCAGCAGCGGCAGTTGGTGGCTGGAGCAGGTATCCCGAAAGCCAGAATCTGGAAGATATGGCGTGACGTGCTGCCTCTGTTTTGGCGTATGCTCTGCCTTGTCTGTCTCTATGTGGTGATAGCTTTCGTCTTGGTCTTGCTGTTTAGCCTGCTCGTGTCGGCTTTGTCTTCAGCCTCTGCTTCTGGCGTTCTCCTGACTTGCGTGAGCGTTGTGGCGTTCTGTTTGCTCTTGTTGGTGTGCACGCTTTTTTGTCTGGTTACTTTCGAGTATATGCTTGGAGATTGCAACTTTGGCTCCGCTATTGGCAGTTTGCGCTGGAGTTGGCGCTATTTCGGTCGCACCTTGGTTGTCACATTCCTTTGCATGCTCATTGTGGCAGTGGTGTGTCTCGTGTTGTCAGCGCCCTCTATGGTCTGTTCTTATATTGAGGGCGTTGTGCTTGCGACACGTTTGCAGGGTGATGTCGCGGATTTGCCAGGCTCTTTTGCTTGTCTCTTGTTTCTGGCGTGGCTTCTGTCGGCTTTGGGCAGTTGTCTGGGCACTTTGCTGTTCAGTTATCCTCTTTGCCTCAACTGGGGAGCGATACATGCCACCGAGAGCGAGAGAAAGGGCAAGTTGGAGCAAGACTAAAGTTCCTTTCTTAGTTGAAGAAATTCCAGGAGACTCCGAAGTGAATGGTCAAGGGGTCCATGGCATAGTGAGGAGCCCAGAACATGTTGCCAGAGCCAGCGTTGAAATGCTGCACGGCTCCATACACGCGGCAGTGCTTCAGATGTAGATTTAAGTACGCGCTTAAGACGGGATAATTACCCACTTTCACGCGAGGGTTCGAGGCATCCTGCACAGCGTATTGCCCGATGGCGACAGAATAGTCTGGCGCGTAGTATGAGGTGAAATAGCGGCAGTCGGCTCCCAGTTCCACGTTTAGCACATGAGCTATGCAGAAACCCAAGTAAAGATTGCCATAAAGATTGAGCTTGGGCAGCGGCAAGGCACTCTGGTCGGAGGATGTCTGATAGGTGACCTCTGTGTCTAAATGCAGCGGGCCCAACTTGAAGTCTTGCTGCAGAGCCGCCATGAACACCTGCACGCTGCCAGACTTCTGCCTTACTGCCACAGAATGGCTGTAATCCGCCGCAAGCACGCTGGTGGAGTCTGTGCCGGTGAGCGTGTTACGCATGCCAAAATATGTATAGTTCTTTATGTTCTCAACGCCCACGGTGAGCTTGGTGCGGGTGCGCTTTACCTCCAAAGAGCCTTCTATCCGCGTCTTGAACTCGTCGGAAAGGTCGTTGTCCCACCACTCGAACTGGCTGTGGTAATGGCGGAAATAGAAACTGGGGTTGAGATTTTTCACGTAGGCATGAGCTTCCAGAGACACGGTGTCTTTCTTGCCTAAGGGAAAGTTAAGATTAAGTTTGCCGTCTACCTGGAACTGCCCCACGTCCTCACCAAGAAGCACAACCTCACCGTTCACATTGTAGTGAATGAGCGTGCCTTGTGTGCGGCTTATTTCGCCTCCCACGGAGATGTCCTGCTCGTGATAGGTGCGGCTGTAGACCGTGTCGCCTATTTCGGGTAGCGTGAACGAGCGGAATTGGTGGGTGGCGAAAAGCGTCACTCCCATGGCTGCCCATTTGTTGAAGCCCTCGAGTAGCGCCAGCGCCAGAGTGTTGCGTATTTGCATCGCGTTCGTCTGGTCGTGCACATTGTTGAGAGTTCCGTAGAAGAAGTTTGTGTAGTAGCCGCTTGGCGTGTCGTAGGAGTAATATGTGTGATGGAGGTTGTCGAGCTGGAAAGTGTGGATGATAGCTCCAACAGGGATGAACTCCTGCGGTTTGACAAGATTGTTCTCCCAGTCGGTGCGCAGCGAGTCGAGCACCAGAGCCTGGCGCACTGTGTCGGCGGCAAGAATTTGTTGAATGCTGTCGGTCAGTTGGCTCAATAATTCACTGTCTTCCGGCACTTTAGGTTGCAGACTGTCTGGGAGGACAATCTCGTGATAGCTGCCAATGTTGAAGCGATGAGTCAGGTAATAGGTCTGGTTGTCATTGCGGTTCCAAGTGTCGGTGAGCGTTGTGGGTATATCCTTCGACGTGTAACTTTGCGGGAAACTTTGCGGGTCAGTTATGTAAATGTCGTCTTCTATACCGCCGTTTTCTGACGTCTTGCTGTGGTTCGCGTCTATCCAGGCATGAATGTTATAGCGGTCGCCCAAATAGTAGCCGAACACGGTGCCTCCGAACTGGCTGTTTGCCTGTGCGTTGTAGTAGCCGCGCCCGTAGAGGTAATCGAGCTTGAAGCCAATGCCCGACTGCTTGTCGATATTGCTGGCGAAGTAAGCTCTCACTCTCTCCTGCCCGTTCACGCGGTTTCCCACTTTGTGGTATGCCAGGTTAGTCAGGGGGCTGAGGGTGTTGCTGAAACGGAAGTCCTTCAAGCCTCCGATGAAGAAGTTGTATGGGTCAATGAATATAAGCTGCGATGCCTCGTTGCGGTGGAAGAAGACGCGCGACAGGCGTGGCGAGCCAAGATTGCCAAGAATGGTGTATTCACCGTTTTTCCCGTCGGTGCTGTTCCAGAACTGGAAAGCGTGCACGGCTGTGTCTGTGTTTTCCGCCTCCACTATGGTGCCCAGCCTCTCCTCAACGGTCCACTGATGCACGCCCACGGGTATATCCTTCCGCTTGTTCTTGGTCGTGTCTCGCCCCCAAGAGAAGTGGTTGTTGCCCGCGTCTATTGAGCCGCCCTCCTCGCTGTAATAAGAGTCGCCAGTATCCGTCAGCACCTGCGAGAAAGCGCAAGTGCTTATGCATGAAATCAATATTATCAGCAGGCTTTTGGTCATCTACCGGGGCTTACATCATGAAACGGATGAAAAACTCTATTATTTTCACCACCATTCCTATGACGATAATCACGATGCCCGTGTCTCGATAGCCCTTTACGAAATAAAAACTAAAGCCGATAATCGCAAGAACGAGAAAAATGATGTTGAGTGCCTTACGCAGTTTGTCTGTGTTGACTCCCCTTCTGCGCTTGGCACGTATGCGCTCGAGTTCTTTTTGCTGCTCCTCCAGCATTTTGTTGGCATCGCCCATCTTTCGGAATCTTCTGGAGTTTCGCTTTCTTAGTCTTCGATGATACCCTTGCGCACGACTTGCTGCGTTGTCTCTGTCTCAGGCTCAGCAAAGGCGTCCATTGCCGAGTTGAACAGGCTTTCCATGCGGTCCACCGTGCGGCGGCGGAACTTGTCGCTCTTAGGGTAGAGCTTGGTCTGCGCCTTGTTCAATGCCTCGCTGTCGCTTATCCACTCTTCTGCCTTGTAGATTTGCCCGTTTTCGCCCTGCATGTCTTCCCCGTAGTAGTATGCAAGGCTGGAGGCGGAGAGCGTGACGCGGTCACCGTCGAGATTTACTTCCAGCTGGTAGCGGAAGCGTGCACGGTCGAGGTTGAGAGCCTTCTTCTTGAAAACCATCCACTCGCATGCGCGAGCCACTATTTGCGACTCGGAGTCCTCCATTATCCTTGCGTAGTTGCCTGGGGCTTCTATGGAGGCTTCTACCAGACCGTTTGCCCAGCTGGCAAGAACGTCGTGTATCTCGGCTGTCGCCTTGTCCTGCACGCGGAAACTCTTAGAGAAAACTATTTGCCCGTCCACCTCGGGAACAGCGCCAGCCAGATATTTACTGTCGTCTTTCGTCTTCGCCATAAGGCACAAGGGCAAGACCAGAAGGAGAGAAATCAATGTTCGTTTCATAATAACTGTTTTTGTTTGAGATGATTAATGATATGTCTGTCATCAGGCTTATTCGTAACGTATGGCCTCTATCGGGTCCATGAGAGCCGCCTTACGCGCCGGTATATAGCCGAATACCAGTCCGATGAGGGCGCAGACGCAGAAACTTACCAGCACGCTCCACATTGGCACTGTGGCAGGGAAGCCTATCCGGTTAGCGCCCCAACTGAGTATGTAGCCCAAAACAATTCCTATTACTCCGCCCGTGAGGCTTATAACGATGCTCTCGAAGAGGAACTGCCGGCTAATATCTATGCCTCTGGCTCCCACGCTCATTCGCAAGCCAATCTCTTTCGTGCGCTCCGTCACGCTCACCAGCATTATGTTCATAATACCTATGCCGGCTACCAGCAGCGAGAAGGCGGCAGCCACCACCAGCACGGTTTGCAGGGTAGTCATGGTACTGGTCATTGTCTCCATCATTTCCTGCTGCGAGCGAATCTGGAAGTTATCCTCGTCTCCCGACTTTATCTTATGGGTTCTGCGCAAAATCTCTGTCAGCTCGTCTATCGCGTCGTCGCTCAATTCTTCCGACAGGGCGCTGACGTTTATGCTGTTGAAGTAGGTCTGCGCGGCTATGCGCTTCATCACGGTGGTATATGGGGCTATTATCACGTTGTCCTGGTCCATTCCCCATGAGTTGTAACCTTTAGACTTAAGTATGCCTACAATGTGGAAGGGGATGCTCTTGAATCGGATGGTCTTGCCTATCGCGTCAAAATCCTTGTCACCGAAGAGCTCTTCCACCACGGTCGTTCCCACTACGCACACCTTGGCGCTCTTCTTTATGTCCTCCTCGGTGAAGCAGACGCCGTCTTTCAGTGTCCACAGCTTAATGTCAAGATATTCAGGGCTCTCGCCGTAAATCGTGCTCAGCGTGTTGTTGCCTCCGTAAATCACCTGTCCGCTTGCCGTCACCTCTGGGCTTATGTAGCGTGCCAGCGAGGCATCCTCCTGTATGGCTTCCAGGTCCGAAACTTTCAGCGTCTGCATTTCGCTGGGGTCCAGCCGCACTCCGCCCCGTCGGTCGGCACCCGGGCGTATGGTGAGCAGGTTTGTGCCCATCTTTGAGAGCTCTGCCCTGATGCTTTCTTTCGAGCCCTGTCCTATCGCCATCATGGTTATCACCGCCGCCACGCCTATGATGATACCCAGTGTGGAAAGCAACGTTCTGGACTTGTTGCTCATGATGGCTGTAAAGGCTACTTTTAGAAGATTAGCAAAATTCATAATTCATCGTCTGCTTTTGGCAATGCCGCCAATGCGTCGGCTGCATCGAGTATATTGTCGTTCAGTTTGTCTTCACATATCCTTCCGTCCATCAGCTTTATGTTTCTGCTGCTGTAGTGGGCTATATCGGGGTTGTGGGTCACGAAGATTATGGTTCTTCCCTGGCGGTAGAGTTCTTGGAACAGCACGAGAATCTCGAAACTTGTGCGGGTGTCGAGGTTACCAGTAGCCTCGTCCGCCAATATTACGGCAGGGTTGTTCACCAACGCCCTGGCAATAGCCACGCGCTGCATCTGTCCGCCTGACATTTGGTTGCTCTTGTGCTCGAGGCGGTCGCCCAGTCCCACGGCTTGCAGGGCTTTTATGGCAGCTTCCCGTCTCTGTTTTGCCTTGTAGGTGGTGTTATAGAGCAGGGGCAGCTCCACGTTCTCCACAGCGGTGGTTTTCGCCAGCAGATTGTAGCTCTGGAAGATGAAGCCTATTTTTCTGTTTCTCAACACGGCTCTCTGGCTGCGGCGCATCTTGCGGACTGGCGTGCCGTCAAGGATATACTCACCGCTTGTCGGGGTGTCGAGACAGCCCAGCTGGTTCAGCAGCGTGCTTTTGCCGCTGCCTGAGCTGCCCATGATGGTCACGAACTCTCCTTCGTAAATCTTGAAACTTACTCCGCGCAAAGCCCTCACCACTTCGTCGCCAACGTGGAAGTCGCGCTTCACGTTGCGAAGCTCAATGACCACCTTCCTGTTGTCTTCTTGCTGTGCCACCGAGGGTTGCAATCCCCGGCTATCCTTGTTCAACCCCTTTGGGGTTGTATTGGAACCCTCTCTCATTTGCTGCTGCTCTTGCTGTTGCTCTTGTTATTGTTGTTCTTCGGGTGTGGCATGAATGGGTTGTCAGCCGTCTCTTCCTCCTCTTCCTCTGGCTCGCCGCTCTGCACGTCGGTCAGCACCACGGTGCCTTCCGATATGCCTTTAGTAATCTGGGTCAACGTTGAGGTAGATGTGCCAATCTCCACGGCTATGGCCTTAATCTCAGGTCCTTCTTTCACCCACACCTTGTGGTCTGCCTTCACGTCAGTTATTGTCTCGCCAGAGTTCAGCGTGGCTGCCACGGGAGTGAAGCGTATGGCTTTAGTGGGCACTGCCAGCACGTTTTCCTGCTCGAGTGTGAATATGGTCACGTTAGCAGTCAGTCCGGGCTTCAGTTTCAGGTCGTCGTTAGGTGCGCTTATCACCACTTCATAGGTCACCACGTTGCTCTCCGTTGTAGCCTCCTGGCGCACTTGCGTGACAAAACCTTCGAACGTGTCGTCAGGGAAAGCGTCCACCGTGAAAGAGACACGCTGGCCCTCCTTCACCTCGCCTATGTCAGCCTCGTCCACGTCGGCAATCACTCGCATGTCCGTAAGGTCTTGCGCTATGGTGAAGAGGGTAGGCGTGCTGTAGCTTGATGCCACTGTCTGTCCTTCTTCTACCTCCTTGCTCAGGATAACGCCGTCTATAGGGCTCGTGATTGTGGCGTAGCCAAGGTTTGTTTCCGCTTTTTTCACATTCTCTTGCTGCTGCACCAGCGTCTCCTTTGCCTTCACGTAGTTTAGGTATGCCTGGTCGTAGTCGTCGGCGCTTATCAGTCCTTTGTCGTACAAGTTTTTATATCTCTTGTAATTCGTCTCCTGGTAGTTGAGGTCGCTCTCTGCGCTCTTCAGGCTGGCTTGCGAACTGTTCAGTTCGCTTATCAGATTTGTGCGGTCCAGTTCGGCAATCACCTCTCCAGCTTTCACTATGCTATTGTAGTCAACATATATGTTGCTGATTATACCGCTCACCTGCGTACCGACTTCCACGCTTGTCACTGGTTCTATGGTGCCCGTGGCGGTCACGCTTGTCACTATGTTTGTCTTTTCCGCTTTAGCTGTCGAGTAGGTATACTCTGGCTTCTTGTGGCAACTTGCCAAGGTCAGTACGCTCAGGACCCCTGCCAGTCCTGTAGTCGCGAGTGTTTTCATATAGGTTTTCATGTCTCTTGTGTTTTCTCCCGTTTATTATGTTTTCGTTTTTCTTGCTTCTTTAGGTCACATGTTTATGTCTTCTCCGCCGTAGAACTTCAGCAGTTGTATGTTCAGCAGGGCGTTATATTTGCTTTGCAGCTCGTCTTGCTTGGCGCTCACCAGGTTGTCGCGTCCCTGCAGCAGGTCCACTATATTCTTCAGTCCGTTCTGGAACTGTTCGTTCAGCAGTTCGTAGCTTGCCTCCTGGCTCTCCGATTTGGCGCGTGCCGAGAGGAACTTCTGCTGGTTAGAGTTAGCGTTCAGCCAGTAGTTTTCTATTGTGCTCGACAGGGTGTTCTTCATGTCCTGTAGGTCCAGCTGGCTGCTGGTCTTCGAGAGCTTGGCCTGCTCCACGCTTGCTTTGTTCTGCCTGTTGTCGAAGATGGGAATACTCAGGGACAGTCCCATGCTGAAGTTCAGGTTCGTCTTCATCTGTCCGCCTGTGCTTTTCTCGCTGGCGCTGTAGTGGCTGTCGCCCAAGCTGGCGCTCATCCCTATCGTGGGCAGATAGCCACGTTTCGCGATGTTCAGTTGCAGGTCTGCCGCGTCTATGCTCAGTTCCGCGCTCTTTATCTCTGGTCGTGTGGCGAGGGCGTGCTCGTAGATGCTCAGGCTTGATGGTAGCACCTCCAGTATCTGCTCGTCGCCTGGTATCTCGCCAGTCACGTCGAAGGGAGTTTCCATCGGCAGTTGCAGTTGGCTCTTCAGCTGCCGCTTGAAGTCGGCTATCTGGGTCTCGCTGTTCACAATGTCGTATTCTGCGCTGCGCCACTGGGCTTCCAGCTGCGCCACGTCGGCTTTCGACATCTGCCCCTCGTTCATCATCTCCTGCCCTCGGTCATACTGGCTTTTGGCAGTCTCCGCCAGCATCTCGTTCACTTTCTTCGCCTCCTTGCTGTAGAGTATCTCCACGTAAAGCTGGGCTATCTGCTCCTGCACGCTCAGCTCGCTGTTCTGCGTGGTCAGTTCCGAGATTTGGTTTTGCAGTCTCTGCGCCTCAATGTTCTTCTGGTTGATGCCGCCGTTCCACAGTGTCACGTTGGCATTCAGCCCGTAAGAGCCCTGATATGTGGTCTTGCTGCTCGTGTTCGTCACCTGACCGTTCTGCACTATGGCGGTGGTTTCCTCAAACGGGCGGTAGCCAAGCGTCTGGCTTGTGCTGAAGCTCAGGCTTGGGAACACAGCCCCTTTCGTCTTCCACAGACTCACGTCACCTTCCTCCTCGCTGACGCGATTCTTCTGTACCTGGATATTGTTCTCAAGCGCATAGTCTATGCACTGTCTCAGCGTCCACGCCTCTTGGGCACGCACGCCCCCGAGCGCCGTCATGACGGCTGCGAACGATAGAATAAGGTTTTTCATACATTAGTTTTATTCGCCGCAAAGATACTAAATAATGATAAACATGGATAACTGATTCTCGCCTTTTTCCTCCTTTTTTGGAAACTATTAACTTTATTTTCATTAACTTTGCGACCTAACCGTAAAAACAGACGAAAATATGTTTTCAGGAATAGTAGAAGAAACCGCCCGAGTGGTGGCTTTGAGGCACGAGCAGGACAATCTCCACCTCACGCTCACGTGCTCGTTCACGTCTGAGTTGAATATTGACCAGAGTGTCTCCCACAATGGTGTCTGCCTAACCGTTGTTGCCCTTGATGGCGACACATACACCGTCACCGCCATGCGCGAGACTCTCGAACGCAGCAATTTAGGGCTTCTGCGTGTGGGCGACGAGGTGAATGTTGAGCGTTCCATGCTAATGAACGGCAGGCTCGACGGACACATTGTGCAGGGTCATGTTGACACAACAGCCCGTTGCACCGAGATTCGCGACGCTGCCGGCAGTTACGAATATGTGTTCCAGTACGTCTGCGACCCCCAGCTTGCCCGCCGCGGCTACATGACGGTGGACAAGGGCAGCGTCACCGTCAATGGCGTGAGCCTCACCGTTTGCCGTCCCACGGACAACACGTTCGAGGTATGCATAATTCCCTACACCTTCCAGCAGACCAATTTCCACTCCATCAAGGTAGGCTCTGTAGTCAACATCGAGTTTGACATCATCGGCAAGTACATGGCACGTCTCATGCACTGGCAGTAGAGACTGTTTTTTATTTTGTTATAAAGCCAATCCAGCGGAAGAGGTCGTCGAGGTTGTAGTCGCCGCTGTGGGGGCGGTTCCAGGGCAGGGCGAAGTCCACGTCGAAGCCGTTGTTGCGCAACTTCGTTGTCAGGTTTATGGAGACGGGGAAACTCGTGTCGCAGTCGCGCGCCCCGTGTCGTATGTACCAGTGCGGAGCTTTTGTGGCGGTCTCTTCAGTTATGAAATTCATGGGGTTCATCATCCACACCCGTTCCTTCAGCTCGTCGGGCAGCGAGGCGTCAGCCTGTCCGCTCGCCTTGCGCAAGCTGTATTCTGTGAAATTCACTGCACTGCCCTGTTTGTCGCCAAACACCTGGTTCTCTGGTGTGGAGCGGTCGGCTGTCACGCCTTGGGCATCAAAGGCTGGCGGGGTTTTCGTGCGTGCCACCTGTGCCACGTAGCTGAGATATTGCGGCATGTCTATGTCTGCCACAAACTCGCTCTTTCCTCTCTGTCCTCCAGGACCTCCCATTCCTCCAGGACCGCCTCCTCTGGGACCGCCCATTCCGCCGCGTCCGCCTTGCGGCTCATACATTTTTATGCCTATGTCGTCGGGCAGGGTGCAAGTCTCGTTCACGGCGCGCTGCGCTGACTGTATGAGGAAGCCTTTCACGTAATCGAGGTAATTGTCGGCTGTGAGTGGGGTCCCATCATCTGTTTTCAGTTCCAGGCTCGCCAGATAGGCTGGATAGGCTGCTGCCAGTTCCTGCGAGACGGTTTTTTGCTCGTCCGTAAGCTGGCGCGCCTCGTCGCTTGCCAGGGAGTAGAGCCATTCGTAAGCCATGTCGGCATGGTCGAGGTCAGTGATTGGGCAGTAGCACACAGCTGCGAATATGTTGTCCCGCTCGTCGGCAGCACCCATGGCTTTCAGCAGTTTGTCATATACGGGATGATTGCCTGTAGCTCCCAGCAAAGCCGACATGGCACCTCCCGCACTCGTTCCGTCGGAGATTATTCTTTCCGCGTCGCCAGGCATCAGACTGTCGTTGTGGCGTAGGTAGCGCACCACGGCTTTCAGGTCCAGCAGCCCTGCTGGCGCTCTGCCTGTGTAGACGGTTGAGCCGTCCGCCTCATTGGTCACTGTGGAGTTGCTGCCTCGTGTTCCTGGTATGCATAGGGCATAGCCCTCGCTCAGGGCGCGTCCCGTGGCATCTGTGGCAGAGGGGTGCGCCGGCCTGGCTGCCATGTAGCCGCCCACGTTGTTGCGTAGCAGTATGGGCATGTTCGCCTTCTCGTCGCAACCCGCAGGTGCATAGAAGTTAAGAGTTTGATAGGCTGGGTCTTCCACGTTGGTCACGTAAGGTATGCCCTCCCATGCCAAGTAGTTCACTACCCGTCCGTCGGGCATGGTGAGGCTACGCTCCTCGCCCTGTGAGATGTCAAACCGCAGGGCATCGTCTTGTGCCAGTGCCGCTGTAGGCAGAGTGGCTAACATCAGGTATAAAACTGTCTTTCTCATGGTTACAAGTTATTTGGTTTTTCACCGCAAAGTTACCAAAAGATTAGTAAGGCGTGAATCTTGGAAGCCACTTTTTTGAGGGAAAAACGCGAAGTACAATACTGAACGAAGCAAGCGGCAGACTTGATACTTGACTTGCGATTACAGAGCAATGACAAAGGAAACGGGCTTCAATTTCCAGTGCCATTCGACAAACGACACGTGTTAGTGCAGTGAATGACCGCTGTTAGTGCACTGATTAAGCGTTGTTCGTGTACTGATTGACCACTCTTCGTGCACTGAATGAACACTATTGACGAGGGCTGACCAAACGTAGAGGCTGGTAGAGGAATTATAAGACAAAAATTTGCCAGTGACGGGGATAATACCTACATTTGCGCAATGAGACCTTGTGTAGCCTTTCTCCTGTTGTTGCCGCTGGTTTTGCCTTGCCTTGCCCAAACGGGGACGGTGAGGAAGGACGGTCGCATAGTGGCGCACAGTTTGCGCTACGACCTTGACGCGGTGGCGACGGACGACATGCCCGAAGCTCTGCGAGAGTTGCTGCGTGCCTACAAGACACAGCCCAGATATGCCGAGCGTACTGAAGGCAAGGCAGTGGAGCCGCTGTTGCGGACAGTACGTAGCCAGTACGCCCCCTTCAATAATTCCTGCCCCTATTACACATACAGCGACGGAGGGCAAAGCGCGTCGCGCTGCGTCTCGGGCTGTGTGGCGACTTGCCTGGAACAGGTGCTTACCCATTGGCGTTACCCCGAGATGCTGACCGACACTCTGCACGGATGGGAGACGGAACACTACTACATAGACGATGTGATGCCAGGGACGAGAATTGACTGGGACAACATTTTAGACGATTACAGGCAAAACTATACGGAAGAGGAGGCTCAGGCTGTGGCAGACCTGACGCTCTACTGCGGAATGGCGGCACACATGAACTGGACGCCAGAGAGCAGCGGAGCCAGCCTGTACAGCGCATTCGAGCCTCTGTGGCAGACGTTCGGATATGGGACGGTGGCATTCGTGCAGAGGGCTCTCTACAGCAACACAGCTTGGGACCGTCTGTTGCGCAGTGAGCTGGAGAATGGGAGACCCATTTGCTACACGGGCTACAACATGGCTTTGAGCGGTCACGCCTTCAACATTGATGGGGTGGACAAAGAGGGCTACTACCACATAAACTGGGGCTATGGAGGGCAGTATGACGGATATTATGACCTTGACTACCTGAACCCCTTCGAGCAGTATACCGACGCCACAGACCTCGGGCGAAATGAGGGCTTCTTCAGTAATCAGACAGCAATGTTTCTCTGCCCCGAAGACATAGTGATAGATATTTTCGACACGCTCTCACTGTGTGACGCGCTGCAAGGTGTGAGGGTAGACACCGTGACCTTCTGCCGTAAGCCCGACACGCAGGGCTATGTGGAGGCTGACTTCACACTGACAAATACCACAGCCGACAGTCTCTGCTTCACCTTTGAGACGCTGACCTATCTGCCGACGGACACTGCAATTTTCCAGCAGGCAGACTATGTGGCACTTAGCTCGGTGTGCCTTGCCCCTATGGAGAGGAAGATATGGCCTGTGTATTGCCAGTTCATGGAGGCTGGCGAGAGAGTGTTTGCCTGTAGCGCAGACGACCAGACGCTGGCTTACCAGATGCCTGTGAACGTAGAGACAGGTGAGGAGCCCAAGCTGGAATTTGGTGCTGTGGGCCACGAGATGGTGGCTTACGGAGATGACTTGGCGGCACGCCTCGAACTCGACGTGAGCAACAACGCCACGGGCGGCTATGCCGGCAATCTGGTGACCTACTGCCTGTTCCCCCACGACAGCGATACCGACTTGCGCCACTGGGATGTGCTCTGCCTGCCTGCTGGCGAGACGCGGCAGTTGACCACCACCTTCAAGCAACTGACCGACGGGGAGAGATACACGCTCTACGTGCGCTGCCCATGGACGGTGAGGCAGGAGTACACCTTCACAGCTTTGAGGAGCGAAGCCACAAACCGTGTGGAGTCCCCTACCAGCAGCGGCGGAGAAGAGACATGGTACGACCTTGCAGGGAGGAGGCAGGCGAGACCCGTGAGAGGGCTATACGTGAAACACGGCAAAAAGATACTGATACGATGATGAACCCAGAGATTCTTATAGGCAAATATTACGACGATAATCCGCCTCTGAAGGAGATATTGCTGATACACAGCCGACTGGTGACGGAGAAGGCTCTCCGCTGCCTTGACGCTCACCCCGAGTTGCGGGTGGACCGAGAGTTCGTGCGCGAGGCTGCCATGTTGCACGACATAGGCATACTGGAGACCGACGCTCCCTCGATACACTGTCATGGCAAGCTCCATTACCTTTGCCACGGACTGGCTGGGGCTGAGCTGCTGCGCAAGGAGGGGCTGCCACGCCATGCAAGAGTGGCGGAGAGGCACACGGGCACGGGACTGACAGTAGCGCAGATAGTGGAGCGGGGTTTGCCGCTGCCGCACAGGGACTTTGTGCCTGAGACCATGGAGGAAAAACTCGTCTGCTATGCCGATAAATTTTACTCGAAGACACGCCTGACGGAGGAGAAAACAGTGGAGCAGGTGTTGAGAAGTTTGGGGCGGTTTGGCGCTGACTGCATAAACAAATTTACAGAATGGGAGCTCATCTTTGGTTAAAAACCATAAAATAACCCCGTTGTCCCTATATTTGTTGTACCTTTGCAAGCATATTGTCTGTAGCTAAAGAGTTTTGGAGGCGAAAAAACTTACCATAGTATTTCTTTCCAGCCTGCTGTGCGTGCTTGTATACGGCATCGCACCTTTACACTTCGCCACATTTGCCGGCTCGCCTGACGACGACGATACCCTGGCGACCCAGCGACAGACGGAAGATAGCGTGCAAGCCCCCGAGCTCCCAGCCGACAGCCTGAAACCACTGATAGAGAAGATAGACAGCATACAGATGGTGCAGGCGCTGATTGACAGTCTGCAAGCCTTAGAACTGCCGGAAGACAGCACTTTAGCCAGCGAGGCGGAAGCGGAGATGGACAGTCTGATGAGGCTGAAAGCCCTGCTGGAAAGCAAGATAATACATAGGCAGTTGACGGTGGACAGCGTGATGAACTCATACAACGCAGACAGCATACTGAATATGATAGCCGCAGGGCGCACGCTGGAACTGCAGCCCGACTCATCGAAAATGGACTCGGTGAAACGCGACACCACCAAGGAGAGCAAGAGCGCTCTGGACTTTCCTGTAGTATATTCGGCACAAGACTCCATAACCTTCGACTACCAAATCTCCCGCGCCATACTCTACGGCGACGGTAAGGTGGACTATGAGAACCTGAACCTTGAGGCTGACAAGATTTCCATGAGGATAGACAGCAGTCTGGTGCATGCCGTGGGCAGACCCGATACGCTGGGCGAGATAGTGGGCAAACCCATATTCAAGCAGGGAAGTGACACCTACGAGCCCGACAGCATAAGCTATAACTTCAAAACCCGAAAGGCATTCATAACCAACGTGTATACGCAGCAGGGAGAGGGCTTTCTCATCAGTGAGGACAGCAAGCGCGACAGCACTGGCATAATGTATCTGCAAGGCGGAAAATACACGACCTGCGACGCTGACGACCCGCACTTCTACCTGAAGCTCTCCAAGGCAAAGGTAGAGCCTGGCGAGAGGGTCATCTTCGGTCCCGCCTATCTGGTGGTGGAGGACGTGCCCTTGCCCATAGCCATTCCCTACGGCTTTTTCCCCTTCTCGGAGAGCTACAGCAGCGGAATAATAATGCCCACTTACGGCGATGAGACCAGCCGTGGTTTCTACCTGCGAGACGGAGGCTACTACTTCGCCATCAACGATTATGTGGACTTGAAAGCCTTGGGAGGCTTTCAAGTCCACATAATCGTTGATGGCGAAGTAGTAG
>JAJPYT010000137.1 GCA_021204845.1 Prevotellaceae bacterium
ATAAGGAAGCCCATGATACCGCCAATCTCCGCGACAGTCAGCAACCTTACCTTGGTGTCGTTGAGGCGACGCGCAAACTGGCATGCGTACTGCCAGAACTCGCTGTCGGCAAGGTAGATGTCAAGCACCTCCTCGCGAGAAGTGAACATCCGGCCGTAGTTCGCGTCCGAGTAGTAGAGATACCTGCCGATTATCGACGCCACGCTGGTGTAGTTCGGCACTTGCGCAATGGAAAGGATGTCGGATGACGTGCGCATCATCCCGGTGTCTATGACGGAGAAGTCCTTCACGCTCACGCCCCGCATGACGGCCATCCGCACCGTCTTACCCGATTTCACGACGGCTTTCAGCCGGTGCTGCCCGTTAAGCAACCTGCCCTCCTCCGAGAAAGTGATGGGGCATGATGGATTCACGTGCCAAGCTCCCTTGTTGATTTACCGTACATAGGCGTCTACGGTACGCGCCTTGACAGGTCTGTTGCAGTCGTTCCTTACCAGATACTCACTTGCCATCTCAGGCGTGATGTACTCGATTTCAATTTGATAACTTTTCATTTTAATTTTTTTTAATGGTTAATAAAATAAGTTCTTTAATCATCTTTTACTCTTTCTCCTATCCAGCCGCTTGGCTTCTTTCAGCACCGCCTTGCGCATGTTTTCGTCGCTAAGCACGTAATACGCCACCTTGCCAAACGCTTCGTTTCTAACGGCATTCGCTTCGTCGAAGCCGGCTTCATCATCCATTGACGATGCTGTGTCCATACACTCTTCCGCCATATCGTATTGCTCGAACGCTTTCCTAAGTTCCTTGCTCTTATTCATCTCCATTCTCCTTTTTTTCTTCACCTACAGACGTATCATCGGTGTGTTCTTTCCACCACTTGTATTCGCTGTAAGCGACCATCGTTTCATATTCCGCCGCCTTGTAACCTTTCCTCGCGTTATTGTAAGGGATAGTCGCCGCAAGAAGGTTTTCGTGCAGCGTGCATTCGTCATTTTGGTAACGCTCGCAACCGCCGCAATCCTCGCTGTGTCGGCACGCTTGAATCTCGAACTCAATCTCACGAATACGGACTTCCGCTTCCCCTTTTCGGCAATACTCGGCGTGCATCTTGTCAAGCGCGTCAAACAGATTCTTTTCTTTCACATTCATTCCTGTATCTCCTTCTCCAGTTTTTCAATGGTTTCAATCACGGCATCGCGGATAAATGTATTCCTCGCCACCAACCCACCGACACGCGACTCTATAGCGTAAATATTGCCGCCACAACGCGGATATTCGGGGTCGGCGAAGTATTTGTCATGCTCCGAAAGAGAACGCCTTAAATCGGCTAATTTCGCCTGTTTCTCCTTTGCGTTCATGCTGTCAACACTTTCTTCTCTCCGTCGGTTTGAAATCATCGTCAACGTCTTGTAGATAGCCTCCAAGTAATTGATTTTGGACTTTATCGTTGTCAGATTCTGTCCCATGTCCGACAGTTTCGTGTCCACATGGTTGGTAAGGGTTACCAGCTTATCCTCTACACAACATAGGGCAGTCAAGACAAGCGCAAGCATTACCAGTATGAAAACCAAGCCTATTACAACGTATATCATTTTTCCTCCTTTCTTCCATTTCTTTTCTTGGATGCGATGTGTTTTAAAGTCAACACAATTCTCACAATCATCAGCACGAGCATGATAATCGCTATCGCAAGAAGCAATATCAAGGCTATCTTACCCATGAAAGCCAATATCAATGATAATGTCACCATATAAAACCTCCAGTCATCTGTAAAGTCGTTCCCAGTAGTCTATAAACTTCTTGCCGCATTCCTCCGCGTCGTTCTCATTATTAAGATAAAGGCATGATGGCGAAGCGCTTATTTCATCTATCCTACAACGGAAGATACAGAGTAATTCAAATTTCCCTTCCTCGTTAAATACGAAATTCGGCCTATAAACATCTACGCCTCTTTCTGGGTGTATCTTATTATATGCTGCCACGACGATTTGCAGCTGATAGAAAGCCCATGCCTCACCTGAAACGAAATACCGTTTGCCGCCGTAATCGAACATGCACTTGCATAATGGGTGGTCTTCTCCCAGTACATCCTTCGCGTCTTGAAAGTTGTTTATAACGACCTTCCTGTCAAAATTGACATTCGGAAACAACGCTTTGATAGTGTTCCTTACATCCTCGTTTTCAGTCGCCTCGTAGGCGGCTTTAATGTTTTTCTCTTCTATTTCCATAATCTATTTATTATTGTTTTTCATTGCTCCCGCTCCTGCGTAAAGAGTTTCAACCACGTCAAAATCTTTCGCGTAAAGGAACAAACTCAATAAGTCTTGCTGGAACACAAAATGCTCTTCATAACAATTAAACATGGGCGTGCGCAAGAAAATTGAATACGATTTCATTAACTCTTTCCAGAGTTCGGAAAACTTATCTACTTCTTCCTTAGTCATAACCGCCGAAAGCGGCTTCTCCTCGTACATTATCTTTAAACCAATCCCATCGGCGAATGACTTCTCAATTTTCGCACCGTTTGAATCCTCCCAATCCTTTAACAGATAGATGGCATCGCACCTTTGCAACTCTTTCAAGTCGTAAAGGATACAATCCGCCCATCCGAATTCGTCGGGGAATTTTATCGTCATAGGGTTGACAACATCGTACCCCTCGCTTTTCAGACGCTTCTCGGCATCCAAGAACTTGTCGTAGGCTTTTGCGAAGCTAACGCCGCTTATCTTTCCCGATATGTAAACCTTGCAACTCATTGTATAGTTTTTTTAAGTGTTTCAACAATATCATACTCAACGATAAAATCGCTTACATCCATACTTGTTTCACATAGTTTTGCGTATAATCTGTTTTCCTCCTTCTCATCAGTATTTATAGAGTAAGCATTTACAGCTTCCTCGTATTTTTTCACAAGTCTTTCTAACCTATCTACTGCTTTTCGTACCATAACCTATTGTCTTTAATATTCATACATCAATGAAACATTGCTTATACAACCGCCGCTCTCGCGCGTCACCACAATCTTTTGGATTTTAATACTTTTGCTATTGCATATCTTCACAATAGTCTTGATTAATGCGTTCAGTCTGTTTAAATTCAAACTGAAATCTCCATTTTCAAGAAAGGCTGTCAGATTACGCTCGTTGATAGCAAATTCATAACCAATAGAACGTCTAAGCATCTCAATAATGTCGTGTTGCAATACAAAATTTTGCAGTTTTTTATCCGCTTGTATGGATTCATCGCGTAATTTTTGTCTTGCATTCACGTCGCTAAAATAGTTGCGGTATGTTTCGTTTGCTTTACTGCACTCTTTAATAAGCCTTTCCAGTTCGTCAATTTCTTCTTTAGTCATTTTCAGCTCCTTTCTTTAAAAATCTTACTATGTCGTGTTCAATAACGAAATCGCTTAACTCACCGCTTGCCTTATGTAGATTATCGCATACTCTATCATACTCGTTATCATCAATGCCCTCATCTGCAACATAATCACATAAGGCTTCCTCGTATTTATGTACAAGTTCCTCAAACTTGTCTATTTCTTCTTTGGTCATCATACCGTTATCCTTTCTATTTCGTCACCGCATAATTCCCTTGTTGCCGGTTGAGCGTATATAAGATAGATTTGCGCAGCTTCGCGTTCCTCTCGTTCCACGTGAACGTCCGAAGCATCCACTGACGGTACTCGCTCGGCACGCGCTCCAACGGCGTGTCCTTGTACTTCCCGAACGGCATGACCTGAACGGGCTGCACGGCGCGGCGGTCAACCTCCGCCGTGTCCTTCCGGGTGTACTGCCCTATCTCGTGAACCGGTATTCCGGACAGCAGGCGGCCGCCGGTGCCGAACATACGCCACATGCCCCCGCGCTCGTAGGTGATGTCCTCGACGCGCCCGAAACGCTCCACGTTGCCGCCGATGTCGACAACCAGCGCGTCGCGCTTCGCCGGGTCAATGCGTGTCGCGCGGCCGATAATCTGGTAGTAAAGCGCGATGGAGGTCATGGAGATGCCGAGGATGATGCAGTCTATGCCGGTGTAGTCGAATCCGGTCGAGAGTACCCGGACGTTGAAGAGCACGCGCAGCCTGCCTGCCCTGAACGCCGCTATCGTGTCGGCCCGCTCCTGCTTGGGCTGCTCGCCCCACACCACGCCCGAATCCGGATAGCGTTCCGCCAACCCGATGGCGTCGGCGACCGACGGGGCGAAGGCCAGCACGTGACGGCGCTCCGGATGGCCGTCGAGCGCGTCGATGATGGACCGCGTGCCGCCGTTGGCATTGTAGGCGGCCTGCACGCTCTCTTCCGTGAACTCCGACTTGGCCGAGTTGAACACCAGCAGGCTGCCGTCGAAAGCGACCGCCTCGTACAGGAGCGGAGACCAGTAGCCCAGCCGCACCATCTCCCCGACCTGCCCCACGTGTATAATCTCCTTGAAGAAGTTGCCCTTCTTGGAGCGCGAGGTCAGCATGACCAGCTTCGAGAAACGCTCGCCGTCTCGGCTGAAATTCGTCTGCAGCTTCACCGGCGTGGCCGTGATGCCGAGCACGTGCGTTATGCCGCTGTCCGCGAGGAAACGCCCCAGCATGGAGGTTGCCTCGCGCGGGTACAGGTGCGCCTCGTCTATGAGCATCTTCGTGAACCCGTAGGCCTTGAACGTCGCGCCGAGGCACTTGATGGAGCCGATGGTGGCGTAGGTTATCCGGCAGATTTCCTTCCGCCCGAAGCTCGCGCTGTATATCCCGGCCTCTACTCCGAGGCCGTCGCAGAGCGTGACGTATTTCAGGTAGTTCTGCTCCAGAAGCTCCTTTGACGGCTGGAGCACCAATATCCTGTCCGTGCAGTTCTTGGCGACGAAGGCGGTCAGTATCGACTTGCCCCACGCCGTGGGCAGGACGATGAGCGAGGGTTCGGGCTTCTTCTCTTTGAAGAAGTCTACCGCCTTCCTTATCGGCTCGTGCTGGTTGTCGCGCAGCGTTATCATTTCACAGCCTCCCCCTCGTCTGCCCGGCGGTCGTCATATCCGTTCAGCATCACGTGGTTGAACAGTTCGATGTACTCTTCCCCGAAAGCCTCGGCGCGTTCCGGAGTGGACAGCACGACGGGAAGCATTACCGGGTGCGACGTGACCGGCTTGCTGGATCGCAGGCACACGCGGCGGGCCGTGTAGTCGATGTAAAAGGTCGGCACGAAGCCTTTCTGCTCGCCGTCGAGCGGGTCGTACTTGAAGCCGTCCTCCTCGTTCCAGTCGTCGCGGTGGCGCAGCAGGGCATCGACGTACGACAACAGTTCGCTGTTCCTGTCCGCGCACCTGATGAGGCAGATATTCTCGCCGCGCCGGTATGTCTGCTTTGCCATGAGGATGTTGAAGTCCCTGTAACGCTTCAATTCATCATTCTGTAAATCCTTTCGTTCCATAATCTTATCTGTTTTTGGTTTGTTGTCTACGTTATGCGGCCATTCCGCACTCAACCGCTATCGTAGCCGGGCTTACACCCGCCTCCGCTATGTACTTACTGCGCGGCCGGTCGTTCAGGTGCCGCCTGATGAAGTCCATTTGTTCCCGTGTCAGACTCATACCGACTGCTCCTTTCCTTCCTGAACCTTTTGCTCGAACAGCTTGCAGGGCTTCCCGTAGCGGTCGCACGCGCAGGTGCGCCGTCCCATGGCCCGGCAGAGGCAGCTGTCGTTCCCGAACTGTTCCGAGTGAGCGCAGTCCCGGCACCGCACCATGCGCGGCGGCTCCTTGACCTTGACCGGCCGGCCGTTACAGTTATTCCGCCTCATTGTCCGCCTCCTTTCCGTCGAGTTTCGCCCAGTGCCTGAACCCCTTCTCGAACTCCTCCATGTCCCCGAACACCTGCCGCACCTTGGCGTTATCGCGGCCCACCATGTCGGCGAAGGCTTGGCAGTAGCGGTCGGCCGAGCGCAGGAACATCTTGTGGAGACTTCCGAGCTCGCCGAGCATGAGTCCCTCTTTCCTCAATTCCTCCCCGGATTCCTGAAGCAGATTGTTCGACACCGAGTTCAGGATGTATGAGGCGGACATGAGCCTCGCCACGCGGTCGATGGTGCCCGACCGCATCGCCTTGTCTATCAGAACTTTCTTGATTCTGTCCATAATCGTAAAATATCAAGTTTCAAAACGGTATTTCCTCGTCGTCCGCCGCCTTGCGCCCGGCCGTCCTCGGCAGTTCGGGCAACGGGTGGAAGCTCGCCGTGGGCGCGTCGAAGCCCACGATGAACTGCATTGTGCCGACGTTCCTGCCCTTGGCCACGTCAATGAGTGCCGTACCGTGCGTGTCCACGTTGGCGAAGCGGCCACGGTAGGACGCTCCGCGCGTCTCCGGGCGGTAGATGAGCATCACGATGTCAGCCGCGTCCGCTATCTGTCCGCTGTCGCGAAGGCGGCCGAGCGTGGGCTGCGGCTCCTGCCTGTCGCGGTTCAGCTGCGAGAGCGCGACCACCCATATTCCCAGTTCCTTGGCTATGTTCTTCAGCCGCCGGGCAGCGTCCCCCATCTGCTGCTCCTTGCTCACCCCCTTCATGTTGACGTTGAGGATTTGCAGGTAGTCGACCACCGCGCCGTGTATGCCGTAGCGTGCCTTCATGTGCCGTATGGAGGCGAGTATGCGGTCGAGGTTGGACGTCGAGTTGTCGTCGAAGTAGACGGGAAGCCCGGCAAGCCTTCCAACGCCCTCGTCCACGGCCCGGAGGCGCGTGTCGTCGAGGCGCGAGTACATCAGCTCGCCGGAGGACACGCCGCTCTCGCGTGCCATAAGGCGTGCGGCTATCTGCGTGCCTGTCATCTCCATCGAGTACATGACGACGGGATGCCCGGCCCTTGCCGCCGAGAGCATCATGCCGACGGCCAGCGAGGTCTTGCCGCTGGAGGTCTCCCCGGCAACCACGATGAGGTCGGAGGCCTGCAAGCCGCCCGAACGGCCGTCCAGCTCGGGAAGCCCGGTCGGCGATCCCGTGAACCCCGCGTTTTCCGCGAGGTTGGCGTTGATGAGCCCGTAGCACCGCCGCAACTCCTCGTCCAGCGTCACCACGTCCGACGTGAGCGGCTTGAACAGGTCGGAGAGCTTGCGCGTGGCCTCCTGTATCACGTCCCCGACGTCTTCGGCCTCGTGCTGCGCGTGGTACTCCAGCCGCAGGGCGATGTCCCAGAGCTTGCGCCTCGCGGCCAGCTCGGAAAGGCGCATGGCGTGCAGCCTCGCGTCGTGCGTGAAATTCCCGCTTATGCGCAACAGCTCCGGCAGATCGTAGGACACCTCGGCCGCGTCAAGCTCCTTCTTGACCATGATGACGTCGCAGGCCACGCCCTTGCGGTCGCAGACCATGACCGCACGCCACACGTGCCGGTGCAGCGGCAGGGTGAAACAGTCCTCCGAGAGCAGGTCGCGCACCTCGCCGAGCCCGCCAGCGGTACCCAACACCGCGCCCAGCACAACCGCCTCGCATTGCCTGTCCTCGGGCAGCTCGCGGTACTCCTTGGTCACCAGAATCTGTTTGTCGTCAGTTGTCGCCATTTCCGTCTCCTTTGTCCCGTTTGAGCCAGTTCAGGGCCGTGCGGTAGAGGTTCGTATACCGTTTGCGGAGGTCCTTGCGGTTCTCGATTTCGAGGATGGTGTCCGCGACGGCCTTGCTTCCGTAGCGCTCCTTTAGTCTGCGGAGCTCGTTCTCTGAGGGTGCGGCCATGTTCTGGGCGCAATAGGGCGCCTTCCCGCACAGCCACGTTATGAACTTTCGGTAGTCTTCGGAGGTCTCCGAATCGTCCCCGAAGTCGTGCGCCAAAGAAAAAGCGCAGGGCGGTTTTTCTTTGACACATCCGTCAGGATGTGGTTTCTTTATAAAATCTTTCTCTTTATCTTTATCTTTTTCTTTTTCTTTCTCTTTAGGTTTGTTTTTGGTTAGTTCTTGGTTAGTTCTTGGTTTGTTTTTGGTTAGTTCTTGGTTAGTTCCTTGTCGTAACTCCTTGGTTTTACGTCCGTTGGGATTGTTGCGGCTTCCCTTCGGCGCACCTCCTTTTTTACCGTTCTCGTACTTTTTGTTGTTCGCGTCAATCTGGGGTTTAACCAATGTAAAGACGCTACGGGCCACAGACTTCAGATTATCAGTTTCAATGCCGTTCAGGCCATACTCCATTATGGCCGTGCATATCTCGCCCTGAATATCCCTCGGCAAGTCCCGAATAGCCTCGTAGAAGCTCCTGTAAAAAATGAATCCGTCCCTTACCATACGGCTACCTTCTCCCCAGCTGCCCCGCGCTTGACTCTAAGTTCGACATAATCAAAAACATTTACCCGTTACCGTTCCATTCCCGCGTCCCCGTGGCCGAGATAGTCCTGAACCTCGCGCCTGAACCCGTCGACCGAAGAGCACACGACGTAGACGTACCCCTGCCCGTGGACCGCGAGCTCCCATTCCTTCTGCGCCTTGGACTGCCGTCCGCCGGGCCGTTTAATCTCGATGCACATGCCGTGCCATTTCCATGACGGCACCATCAGTATCAGGTCCGCCACGCCCGGCACCACGCCCTCCGCCTTGAGTATCGCGCCCGTGATGCTGTCGCGGGCCCTGCCGTTGGCCGGGTGGAAGAGCAGCGGCGCGAGTTGCGGGTACATCATGCGGAACCACGACACGCACGTCTGTTGGATGTGGCTTTCCGACGGCACGGGCATCCCTTGCCGCAGGTTTCCTGTCATTCCCTTCCTCATTCCATGCCTCCTTCCGCTTCCAAGATTTCCATTATCCGGCGGCGGTGGCGCACCACCTCTGCCGGTATCACGATGTCCCTGCCAGCTTCCATCGAGAGCAGCGGGGAGCGCGTCTGGCTGCACCCCTCGCCCCTGTAGTCCACGATGGCCTCGCAGGCGCTCATGCACCGCGCCGCCGCGTAGAACCTTTCTAACAGCGATATGCTGGAGTAGCCCCCGAACACCGCCTTGGCCGCCGTGACGGGCTCCGACAGGTAAAGCCGCACGCCGATGTCGTGCCGGCCCCTCTCCCGCCCCTCGTAGCCGCAGTCACGCACCACGTCCGATACCATGCCCAAAAGGGCGAGCGCGAGCGTCCGCGCGTCCGAGTTCATGTCGCCCTTGACGGTCAGGAAGTCGAGGCAGCCGGAGCTGTCCTCCCGGCGGTTCGCCCTCACCACGAGGCGCACGTTGCGGAATGCGTCCGCCAGCGACGGACGGCTTACTGTCCTTGTCTCCGTCATGGCTTCCCCTCCGTCCTCTTTTCCATCCACTCCAGTATCTCGCGGCGGAAGCGCACGAAGGCGCACGTGAGCTCTATCTGCGGCAGCTCTTCCTTGACCGCCGTCTCTCGCACGATGAGCATCCGGTAGTCGCGCGTGCACGCTCCGGACGTGTCGAACTCGGCGTGTATGCGCCAGCCCGCCATGCAGTGTATTGTCTGCCGGAAGAGCGCGATGTCGCCGTCCAAGGGTGTCCGCTTGCCCGACAGGAGCCTGCCCGCCTTGTCCGGGTCGACGGCGGCCTCTATCGAGCATTCCCCGCCGGCATGGCCGCCCGCCCTCACGATGTTGCCGGCGAAGTCCGACAGGAAGCGCATGACGCGCGTCCGGTACGGGCTCGGCTCCGGCAAGCCGCGGGAGGGCTTCTCGAAGATGTAGAGGCTCTCCAGCCTCTCCGCCGCTACGCAAGCCGGCACGACGTGGCGGCAGGGCGACACGCGCCCGAAGCAGTCCATGACGGCACTGCCGTCCGGTGTGTTGTTGTAATTTTCGTTGTCCATATACATGATTTTTAGAAGTTCTTTACAAGTACCTTTCCGCCCGCGAGACCTCGTACTCCATCTCGGCTATTCCGTCCTTCTCGTCAGGGGAGGGGATGTAGACGGGGAAGTCCTCGTTCCGGGCCGCCCAGTCGCGCCACCTGTCGATTGCGAGCGACATCTCGGCTGTGTCCAGCTCGGCGATGTGCCGCACGTACTCCACCTCCACCCCGCCGATGGTCATCGTGCGGCGGAACGTGTCGCGGTTCACGTGCTTGAACACCGCCTCGGCCTCGTCCTTGCGGTACCCCGTCTGCGCGCCCCAGTAGGCCAGCGTCACCCACAGGTAGGAGTTCTGCCGGAGCGTGCGCCGCCCCTTGCGCTCGGTCAGCTCGAAGATGGCCCTGCGCTTCACCATGGAGGCGAGACGGAGCCTCGCGTTCTCCACGTCCAAGGGGTTGGCGGCGTTGTACAGCATGGCTTAGAAGGGTATTTCGTCATACGGAGCGGGGGCGGGAGCTTCCCCTATGGCCTCCCTCGCCGCCTGTAGTACGGCGTTCCTGTACCCCGACCCTTGGTCTTGCCCCGCGGCGTAGTACTGCGCCTGCTGCTGTCCCATCGGCTGTCGCGGCTGTATGGGCTGTTGCTGCGGTGCCGCCTGCGGTGCGGCAGCCTGCGTCTGCGCGGGGTTCGCGCGTCTTTCTATGCGGTAGCCACGCACGCTGTTGAAGGACCGCTCGCGGCCGTCCTTGTCCGTGTATCGCTGCCCGTGGAGGGCGAAGCTCACCTGCACCACCTCGCCCGGCCGGAAGCCGTCGAGGTCCCTTACCCTGTCGCCGGTGAACTCCAGCACGGGGAAGTCCGGCGTGCCCTGCTCGCCCGTGTAGGGGTCGAAGCGCGTCGCGTCCAGCACGAGTTCGCGCTTGACGAACCCTCGCCCGTCCCGTGATGTGAACGTCTGCGCCGGCCCTATCTCGTGAATCTTTCCGATAATCGTATTCGCCATATCTGTTCAGTTTAAACCGTTGTTGTCTAAATCCAATCCAAAATGCCCTGAGACGGCATAATTCCCTATTTCAGGAGGCGTACAGGAGCCTCCTCTTTTATTGTCTGACATTTTCCCCTCCGAACACTTTCCTGTCGGTTATACTGTCCCTGTTCTCTTCCATGAACTCGACGAGCCCCTCCACGCGGTCCCGCAGGACCGGCACGTCCCTTTCCGGGACGAAGCTGTAGGCCTCGTCGTACACGCCAGCCACCCCGCGGGGGCTGAACTCGACGATGTTGTAGTGGAACTCCGTCACCTTCGAGCCCGCCATGTACAGGCAATAGGGGTAGACGAGGTGCTGGCTGTGGTCCTTGAACTTGCCCACGCGGTAGGAGCCGGTGGTCTTGATGTCGTGCACGGCCTGCGGCATGAGCTCGTCGATGTATCCGTACAGCTCGACCGTGCCGTGGCGCGTCTCCATGGGGGCGGTCACGAAGTATTGGGTGAGCGCTCCGCGGAACATCCCGGCGAACTCCTCGCACAGTTTGACGGGGAAGGCGAACTCCCTACCGCCCAAAGCGGCCGCTATCGACGTCACGTTCCCGTCACCGTCGTACACCTTCCTTATCTCCATCCTTTCGGACGTCCGGTGCTCCACCATGCAGTCCACTATCTCGTTGAACGCCGTGCCGCGGTCGGCCGCCGCGCTGTCGAAGGGCACGCGGTTGATGCGGTCCAAGAGCGCCCGCCGCTGGCTCTCGCGGAAAGCGTCCTCGGTCATGGGCGGGTTCTCGGAGAAGCCCCAGTACCGCTCCCAGACCTTGTCGGAATCGACGAAGGACTGGAAGCTGTCGAGCAATGTCGCGTATATCCTGTATGAATGTCTCATAATCACGCCGCGTTTGCCGGTTCGTACCGCTTGGTCGCCTTGTTCAGCTGGAGGCCCAGCTTGCGGGCGTGGGCGGCCACCATTCGCGCCGCCGCCTGCTTGCTGCTGCCCACGTGACGGAAGCCGTCTATCTGCGAGATGAAATCGTTCAGGCTCGGCGCGTCCGTGGCCAGCTCCAGCTGCTCGGCGATGTCGGCCATAACCGCATCGTAGGCACGCTTCTCCTCGAGCTTCTCGCGCAACATGCCCAGATAGGGGTCGATGACCCGCGTTTTCAGGAAGTCATTCTTCGCCGTCGGCCGTCCGTCCCCGGTGAGTATGGCCGGCACCTCCATCTGCGCCGGCAGCGAGCAGGTGTTCTTGCCGTCGTTCCGGCTCGTGGGGTCGAAGGTGATGGTGCGGAGCTGGCGGCCGTTCTCCAGCCGCATCTCCATGTATCCGAGCAGGTCGAGCTCGGTCACGATGGAGTTGTAGGACTTCTCGCGCAGCGCCGGGATGAAGACCGTGTCGTCGCCTTCCTTGCGCGTGTCGCGGTGCGCCACGAACACGACGTGCTTGTTCAGCCCGGACAGCTGCCGCGTGAGCCACGTGAACTCGGCGTTGATGCCGCCCCAGTCGCGGAGCTGCGGCTGTCGGCTGCTGCACTTGTATGAGATGATGAAGTCCATCATCTTGCCCACGGTGTCCACGACGATGGAGCGGTAGCGCGAGAGGTCCTCTTGGAGCACCTGCTGCACGTCCGTCCATGCCGACACCTGCACGGTGTCTATGCCCTCGAGGTGGGAGAGGTTGACCCGCTTCACGCCGCCGTCGAAGTCCAGCAGCAGCGGGTCGGGGGCCGACAGGGCCAGCGTGGTCTTCCCGAAGCCCGCCTGCCCGTAAATCATCATCTTGACCGTCTGGGGTATCTCCAGCTCGGTCGCCTTCCTGATTAAATTTTGCATAACGAATAGGTTTTAAGTTGTTGTTATAAATCGTCCGGGGACTCCCCGTACATTTCCAGTGCCTTGTCCGCGTCCACCACGATGGTGCGCCCTATCTGGCGTATGGCGCGGTCTATCTTCCCGCTTCGCTTTATGCGCCCGGCCGTGGTCATGGAGCAGCCGAAGAGCTGCGCTATGCCGGCTATCCCGTAGACCTTGCGCCCTTCCGGGCGCGGCGCGGCGGGTTTCTCATCCTTGGCCGCCCCCTTCACGATGTCGCCCACCAGCTCCACGAGGTCGCCCACGGTGAGGTCTATCAAGCGCGTCGTGCTGTCGAAAGCCCGCATCATGCCGCACCCCCTTTCCCGTCCTTCCCGCCGCGTCCCGCGTCCGGAAGCCTCGTCACGGCGACGCGGTCGCGCTCGGTGCGCGTGGCGTAACGCCGCCCGGGGTGGCTCTTGGGTATGGTCGCCGACACCTTGGAGCGGATGAAGGCGGTCAGCCGCCGGGGGAACAGGAGCGTGTCGCCCGGCCTCATGGCCTCGATGTCCGCGCCGCACTTGCGCCGCCACGTCATGTAGGGCATGTCCGGCTGCGGCGTGTCCCGGAAGCGCGTCACCACGAGCCGCCCGTCCACCGTCTTGGTGGCGTACCTGCGGCGGCCCGCCTCGGAGAGCTTGCCGACTATCTTTTGCACGCGCCGCCTCTCGCCGGTGTCCAGCCCGTCTATGGAGAGCGTGCCGCACTCATGGAGGGCTTCCACCAGCCGGCGCGGATCCGTCATGGCCGCCGTGGCCGTTGTCATTGTCATTGTATCTTCTTCCATATATCGCATAATCCTCAAATCCTTTTTAAGACCCGGCCTATATGTCACATACCGGCCGGATCGGTAACAAAAAACTCATGAAAAAACTCCTGTTGCCATCAATCGTTAGTTTCCTTTCGCCTTGTATTTCTCGTAAGCCTTGGAGACGACGTCGGCCTGTTTGAGTATTTTGCGCTCCAAATCTGATTTGACCACCTTCGCCTCGTCAAGCATCATATAGACTTCGCACGGACAACTCAGACAGCCGTCATTACATTCGCAGAGCTGTTTCTTTTCCAAACAGTTGTCGACGAACGCCGTATATATGTTGTAATCCTTTTCGTTCGCCACGTATCCGGAGTTGAGTCTCCTCAACACATCAAGTTCTCTATTCAGTTCCTTATTCATGGTATTCAAGTTTCAATCGTTGTACGTAAAATCGTTTTCCCTCGCACGCGCCTCCGCCTCTATCCGGACGCGGCGCGGCGCCCTCATCAGGCCGAGTGGGTGGTACGCGGAGAACCCCATCAGCCCCAAGAGGCAGTACGCCACGAGCGTGCGCGTGGCCTTGGAGAAGCGCATGGTGAGCTTCATGCCCGTCATGCGCTCGTGCACCATCGTGGCGAGCTCGCGGCCGTTGCGCACGCCCAGCATGTCGTAGGCCGTCTCCAGCTGGTTGCAGACCGTGCTGAACGCGCGGCACTTGATGTCCGCTATCTCTTTCTTGTCGTACCCTTGGGCGTACAGCCTCGCCGTTATCTCGCATTCGGGCGTAAGTTCCTTGAAAAGCCTTTCCATCGCGTGTCCCCTTTCCATTTATCAGTACCACAGCCCCTGCGAGTGGCAGAGCTCGCGGCGGAAGCGTTCTTCTTCCTCGCGGCCGTTCTTCTGCCATTCAATCTCTGCGTCGATGTCGCGTATCCTCTCTTCGAGGCGGTCTATCTCGGCCTTGATGTCGGCCTTCATCTCTTCCTTCTCTTCGTCGTCGTAGGCGCGGTAGCCGTCCACCTCGCCCAGCTCGCGGTATGCCGTGTAGAGCTCGTTCTCGGCGTTGTCGCGCTTGGTCTGCAATTCCCTGTCGTACCATCCCATAATCGTGTCCCTTTCTTGATCAAGTTAGTTTTTTAGTGATTCCATTACCGCCTGCCTGCTTGTTTCCGTGATGAAGCAGCAAGCCTCCAGTTTCGTCATTCCCGTTTTCTGCCCCAACTCGATGTAGTAGTCCAAGTTGTCGTTCAGTGTCCTGCCGTTGAAAGCGGCGAGGATTCTCGCCTTGTATTCTTCTCGTGTCATGGTGTATTGTTTTTAATGGTTTGTCGTTTTTAAAGTGGGTGCGGCTATGCGTCGCGCACCGCCGCGCCCGTAGGTAGTGAAAACACAAAGTTTTCAAGTGAAACAATATATCTATCTATTAACAACATTGAGAGAGTTTTAAAAATCGGCGTCCGTAACCTCTTTGTATGTCGCGTGTATGAAAGCCGCGCCCGCCGCCGCCATCACCGCGAAGATGACCGCGAGGGCGGCGTGTCCGCCCGCCATGAGCGAGCGCACGGCGTTCAGAGCGCCGACGAACGTCACCAGAACGCCCGTCAACGCCTGAACTATCATAAGTACCAACCAGAACAAATCCCTTTTCATAACCGTGTCCCTTTCTTTTTTTCAAATCCGGTAAAAGTCTATGAGTATGCCGTCGACCGTGGCGAGCGAGTAGACGGGGCGCACGCGGTCGAGGTCGGGGACGGTGAGGCCGCCGTCTTCGTCCCGGTAGACGTATATGAACATGCCGCCCAGCCGAAGGTCTACGCTCGTGCCGAAGTAGTCCTTCGTGCTTTGGATGTCCCTGCACAAGCCCCAGAGCGAGTTGTCGATGCCGCTCTTGTTAATCGCTTCCAAGATTTCGTAAGTCAACCTTTTCATATCTTTCCGTTTTTAGTTGTTTTTCTTCGTTGTGGCGGCGTTTCTACGCGCCGCCTGTTAGTTATATCTCTTTTCTCTTTAACCGCCTTAAACCGCCTTGTTTCAAGCGTACACAAGGTTCGCCTTCTTGAAGCAGCGGAACTCTTGCTTCTCGGTGTCGAAGTAGACCTGCACCGTGCAGTTCTTCGCGCGTTTGTCCGTGCCAGTGATGGCGGGCATCAGCCTTTCGTTCAGCGTGCCGTAGGCCTCGCGCATCGTGCCGTCCACCTTTCTGAAATAGAAGTGGACTATCTGCAGCTTCATCCTCGCGCGTGTCTTGACGTTCGCCCAAGCGCACTTCAAAGCGTCGCTCATGCTGAAACCGTTGCGCTTGACGAATTGCCAAGCCAAATTCATAATCTCACTTAACTGTTGTCTTCTCGTTGTTTTCATACTACCTAACCTTTATAATTTGTTAATACTATAAGAATTTTTGTCCTTTTCGTTACC
>JAJPYT010000096.1 GCA_021204845.1 Prevotellaceae bacterium
TTTGCCTATAATAGGATTAAGAAAATATAGAAAGAACACTAAACGACAAAGTTTTAAATTCAGTGTATTATGACGAAAAGTTTAATTTTGGTTGCGCTCTGTGCATGTGTTTTAGGCGCAAAAGCGCAGACTACCGTCAATGGTAGCAAGTTCTTTGACAATTGGTCAATCGGTGTCGACGGTGGCGTCTCCTCCAACTTTCACGATTGGGACAAGCCTAACGGTGGTGTGGTCGGCTTGCAGATTACCAAGGGCATCACGCCAGTGGTAAGCTTCGAGTTCAGCGGTCAGCTTGGCTTCAACGACAATGCGAACTGGAATGTGTATCACAGCGCCAATGTAGTTGACAACTTCTCTGTTATGGGTAGCACCAAGATCAACCTGATGAACTGGTTCGGCGGCTACAAAGGTCAGCCCCGCGTCTTCGAGATTCAGGCTCGTGGCGGCTTTGGTTACATGGGCTATTTCTATCCCAGTGGCACCCCGATAGGTGACAATGGCGATGCCATCGTAAAGCTGGGCTTGGACTTCGACTTCAATCTTGGTCAGAAGAAGGCTTGGACAATAAGCGTGCGTCCTGTCGTGGTCATGAAGGCTAACAAGGAAGACCTTGCTTGCGACAACGCATCGCGTTGCACTGCCTACAGCCACAATGCAGTCGGGCAGCTTACCGCTGGTGTTGCATATCACTTCAAGAACAGCAATGGCGAGCATTACTACACGAAGGCAGTGCTGCGCAGCCAGAGCGAGATAGACAGCTTGAACAGCATCATCAATGCCACCCGCGTGCGTGCCGAGCGTGAGCAGGCTGAGGCCCGCCATGCCCTCGATGAGAAAGATCGCCAGATAGAGGGTCTGAAGAAAGCTCTCAGCGACTGCGAGAACCGTCCCGTTGTTGAGAAGGTAAGCACAGAGAAGAGCATGGAGTGCTACGTATACTTCCGTCAGGGAAAGAGCACTATCGACGCTTCCCAGCAGCCGAATGTTGAGCGTATAGCCACGTTCTTGAGGAACCACAAAGAGGCTAAGGTCGTTGTAAACGGCTATGCTTCACCCGAAGGCTCTGTTGAGATTAACGAGCGTCTTGCCCAGCAGCGTGCCGACGCTGTAAAGACATCCCTCATCAACAAGTACGGCATCGAGTCTAACCGCATCGAGGCTAACGGCAAGGGTGTGGGCGATACCTTCAGCGAGCCAGACTGGAACCGCGTAAGCATCTGCACCATAGAGGCTGGCGACAAGTAAGCGATTATTATCTGTTACCTAAAGATAGGGAGGGCGATTCTCTTTGTGGGTCGCCCTCCTTTTTTTGTGTCTTGTGCGCTGTATCGCATCGAGAACAAGTCAAGTTACCGCCTTCCTTCCCGTCAGAAGCCACGGAAATTCAGTGAAACGACGCGGGAAATTCCTGGAATGACGCATAGAAATTCCCAGAATGACGCGTGTCGCATGCGTAAGTTTCCGCTGTGCTCCTTGTTGCCAAAGAATATATTATGAAGCTGCCCCGGAGATATCCGTCCCATTGAGCAGGGAATAGTAATGGGAGATGGCTTCGCTGATTTCGCTGACAAGCACGAACTCGTCGGCGCTATGGCTGCGGCAGCTCTCTCCTGGTCCCATCTTCAGGCTGGGGAAAGGCATTAGAGCCTGGTCGCTTAAGGTAGGGCTCCCGAAGGGTGTGCCGCCGAGGGCTATGGCACGCCGCACCAAAGGGTGGGTGGGGCTTATCTGGCTTGAGTTGAGGCGGAAGCTGTGGGCAGATACTTTTCCCTTTACGTGGGCACTCACGAGGTCGAAAATCTCACGGTTGCTGTATAGCTCGTTGCTGCGTACATCCACTGTGAAGGTGCACTGCGCTGGGACTACGTTGTGCTGCGTGCCTGCTTGAATTACCGTGACAGTCATCTTCACCGCGCCCAGCAGGGGGCTCATCTTGGGAAATTGGTAGGTGCGGAACCACTGTATGTCGTCCACCGCATGGTAAATGGCGTTGTCCCCCTCGTTGCGTGCGGCATGGCCAGCCTGGCCCTGTTCCACAACGTCCAGCACCATCAGCCCCTTCTCCGCTATGGCAGGCTGCATGCCAGTAGGCTCGCCCACGAGAGCCACATCCACGTGAGGCAGCTGTGGCAGCAGGCTCTCGAACCCGTTTGAGCCGCTTACCTCTTCCTCGGCGGAGAGCACGAGCAGCAGGTTGTAAGGCTGTTGCCGCTGGCAGAGCAGGCGGAACACCTGCACGAGAGAGACAAGCGAGGCACCGTCGTCGTTCGAGCCAATGCCATAGAGTGCGTCGCCCTCCAGCGAGGCGCTGAAGGGAGGGCGCGTCCATGAACTGGTGGGGCGCACGGTGTCGAGATGGGCGCAGAGCATCAGCGTGGGTAGCTCCTCGGAAAAGTGGGGGCTCTGGAGAATGATGTTAGCCCCAATCTGGCGGAAAGGAATTCTCCTTGCGCTGAGAAAACTTGCCACCACCTGCGAGGCGGCAGCCTCGTCGCGGCTGGCGCGTGGTGTCTCTATTAGCTGGCAAAGTAGGTTTACAGCTTCGGGGAGCAATACGCTTGTGTCCATGTGTTGAGCCTTTATGCTATGGCAAAGTTATATGTTTTTGCGGAATAAGTGAAATAAAATTTTGTTTTTTCCCCATGAACATTTAACTTTGTGAAACAAAGAAAAGAGAAGAAATAGAGCCTCCTGGACACCATGCAGAACAGAAGTCCTTTGACAACACTCATCCACTCGCAAGCCGAGAAGTACGGTGACCGCACAGCCCTTCGCTTCAAGGGCAGTGGCGAGCGCCGTTGGCGTAACATCTCGTGGAGGGAGTTCTCCCAGAAAGTCAAGCTCGTGAGCAGCGCCCTGTTGCAGTTGCATGTTGGGGTGCAGGAGAAGGTAGGGGTCTTCTCTCAGAACATGCCCGAGTGCCTTTATGTCAATTTCGGGGCTTACGCCATCAGGGCGGTGAGCATTCCCTTCTACGCCACGAGCAGCGAGTCGCAGGTGAAATACATAGTCACGGATGCCTCCATAGCCTTTATCTTCGTGGGTGAGCAGGCAGAGTATGATGTGGCTTTCAGGGTGTTGCAGTTCACGCCTTGCCTTAAGCGACTGATAATATTCAGCAAGGATGTGGTCAGGAATGCCCAAGACCACACGAGCATATACTTCGACGAGTTTCTGCATATCGGATTGGCGGTGGACAACATCGCCATAGTGGAGCAGCTCTCTGCCTCGCTGCAGCCCGACGACCTTGCCGACATACTCTACACGAGCGGCACAACGGGTCTTAGCAAGGGAGTGATGATAACCCACCTGATGTACGAGGCTGCCATAAAGGCGCACGACGGGCCAATGCCCATAAGGGAAGACGACGTGGCGCTCGACTTCCTGCCCTTCACCCACGTGTTCGAGCGAGGCTGGGCTTACCTTTGCCTCACCTACGGAGCCACGCTGGCTATTAACCTGCGCCCCGAGGAGGTTTTGCAGTCGATGCGTGAGGTGCGCCCCACGTGCATGTGTGCCGTGCCTCGCTTCTGGGAGAAGGTGTATGGCGCCGTGCAGGAGACGGTGCGCACGAGTGGTCCCGTGCAGAAGAAGATTTTGCTGGAGGCTCTGGCTGTGGGCAAGGAATACAACGTTGACTATCTGGCGCAGAGGCGCGAGCCGCCCATGAAGCTGAAGCTGAAATATAAGTTCTACGAGGGTGCCGCCTTTTCCCCCCTCTTGCGCAGGCTTGGTCTGGAGCGTCACCACTTGTTCCCCACTGCTGGGGCTGCCATACCGCCCGTGGTGGAGGAGTTCGTGCGCACCATAGGGCTGGGCATGATAACAGGCTACGGAATGACCGAGACCACAGCCTCGGTGAGCTTCGACCGCTTGGACCAGAAGATAACCATTGGCAGCGTGGGCAGGGTGCTGGGCGGACTGGAGATTAAGATAGGCGACAACAGCGAGATACTGCTCAAGGGCGATGCCGTCACTAAGGGCTATTTCCGCAAGGCTGAGGTCACAGCCCTTGCCATCGACGACGAGGGGTGGTTCCATACGGGCGACGCTGGTTACTTTCGCGACGGGGAGCTCTTCCTCACGGAGAGGCTGAAAGACATGTTCAAGACCAGTAATGGCAAGTACATAGCGCCGCAGATGTTGGAGTCTAAGCTTTGCGTGGACCGCTACATAGACCAGATAGTGGTCATTGCCGACCAGAAGAAATTTGTCTCCGCCCTGGTGATACCCAACTACCAGCAGGTGGAGCAGTTCGCGCAGGACAACAAAATAGCCTATGCTGATTGCGGAGACCTATGCCGCAACCCGCAGGTGGTGGAACTGGTGATGTACCGCATAGAGACTCTTCAGCAGGAGTTCGCCAACTACGAGAAAGTGAAAAAGATAACACTCTTGCCCGAGCCTTTCAGCCTGGCTAAAGGGGAACTGACCAATACCCTGAAGGTGAAGAGGGCGGTTATAAACGAGCGCTACCGTGTGTTAATAGACAAAATGTATGAGTCCCGCTAAGGGGCAGAGAGACGAGAGAGACCGATGATAACAACAGACCAACTGAAAGAGGCGGAGAACAGAGTGGAACAACTCTACCGCTACCTTAATATAGAAGACAAGCGAATACAGTGGGAAGAGGAGCAGTTGCGCACCCACGACCAGGCTTTCTGGAACGACCAGAAGCGGGCTGAGGAGCAGATGAAGCTCGTTAAGGGTCTCGAGAAGTGGATAAAGGGTTACGAGGAGGTGAAGAACTTGGCAGACGAGTTGCGCCTTGCGTTTGAATACCACAAGGAGGAACTGGTGAGTGAAGAGGAAGTTGACGAACTCTACTCCCGCACCATGACTGCTATCGAGGAGCTTGAGCTAAGGAACATGCTGCGCGGCGAGGAAGACGGAATGGATGCTGTGCTTAAGATAAACGCCGGGGCTGGCGGCACCGAGGCGCAGGACTGGGCGCAGATGCTCATGCGCATGTACATGAGATGGAGCGAGGCGCAGGGCTATAAGTGCACTCTCAGCCACAAGCTCGACGGCGACGACGCTGGCATTAAGACGTGCACGCTGGAGATATTGGGCGACAGCGCCTACGGATATCTCAAGAGCGAGAACGGCGTGCACCGCCTCGTGCGTGTCTCACCCTACAACGCCCAGGGCAAGCGCATGACCAGCTTTGCCTCGGTCTTCGTCACTCCACTTGTCGACGACACCATAGAGGTGAACATTGAGCCTGCGCGCCTTTCGTGGGACACTTTCCGCTCCAGCGGCGCGGGAGGGCAGAATGTGAACAAGGTGGAGTCGGGCGTGAGGCTGCGCTACCAGTATAAGGATCCCTACACTGGCGAGGAAGAGGAGATACTCATAGAGAACACCGAGACCCGCGACCAGCCCAAGAACAAGGAAAACGCCATGCGCCTTCTGCGCTCCATGCTCTACGACAAGGAGCTGCAGCACCGCATGCAGGAGCAGGCCAAGGTAGAGGCGGGGAAGAAGAAGATAGAGTGGGGCAGCCAGATACGTAGCTACGTGTTCGACGACAAGCGCGTGAAAGACCACCGCACGGGCTACCAGACCAGTGATGTCGACGCTGTGATGGACGGTAAAATAGACGGCTTCATCAAGTCGTACCTCATGGCTTTCGGGGCGGAGACAAAATGAGAGAACGGGCAGACTATACGAAAGAAACAATATACACACTAATGAGTAAACAAAAGAAACTTAAGAGAGCCGCCGCACGCTCCAAGCGCGAGGAAGCGCAGGCGCGCCGGGTGATTGTGGGCATAATCATAGGCATCGTCGTTATCGCGGTGGTTATGATAGCCGTTCTTTTCATGAGGTGATATGAACAAGGAGATAGAGCGTAAGTTCCTCGTCGTGGGAGAGTTCAAGAGCCTGGCTTACTCCCACAGCCGTATCACGCAAGGCTACATAGCTTCCGCCGGCGGGCGCACTGTGAGGGTGCGCATACGTGACCAGCGGGGCTACCTCACCATCAAGGGACCCAGCGACAGCGCCGGCATGTCCCGCTACGAGTTTGAGCAGGAGATAGCCCTTGCCGACGCACGAGACCTCATGCTCATTTGTGAGCCTGGGCTTATAGACAAGACGCGCTATCTCATCAAGAGTGACGACGGGCGGCACACCTGGGAGGTGGACGAGTTCTACGGCGACAACCAGGGTCTCCTCATGGCGGAGATAGAGCTCGCAAGCGAGGACGAGACCTTTCCCCTCCCTCCCTTTGTGGGCAGGGAAGTGACGGGCGATCGCCGCTTCTACAACAGCCACCTGCGTAAGCGCCCCTATTGCCTCTGGAAAGACCAGCTCGAGTGAGGTCTCCTTGGTAGGGGGTAGCGCGTGGCGATGTGACAAAACGAGATTCTTCACATACCGCTTGCGCTGTGTAATAGGTATGTGTGTGCCACTTAGAACGCTTTCTGCACTCGATCATCACCGCACGAACTGAGGCTGGTCAGTGCACGAATGAGAGCTGGTCACCGTACTGATTCACATCTGTCAGTGCTGTGACAACGGAGCGTTGGTACGGAGACCCAGAGGAGACGGAACAGGTAGCCCAAGCCCATTTGACGGTATCATGTCTATTTGCTTAATAATCAAACAGCCAGAGAATTTAGCTTCGCTGAAGGTTGCACCGTTGCCAAAAGTTTATCAGTTTATCATTACCTATATATTCTCTAAGATAAGATAAACTGATAAACTTTTCCTGTGTTCTTGATATATCCTCGAGTCAGGTTCGCTGACCCTGCCCTGTCTCCAATTGTTTAGTGTTTCCGCCTCTTGCGCCTGACACGTAGGAACACGAGCATGAAGAGTGTGGCAAGCGCCACGCCTATGCAGTTGGCTGCGAAGTCGAGCCAGTCGCCGCTACGGTAGGTGGTGAGGTATGCTTGCGCCAGTTCCATAGCGCCGCTGAGGGCGACGGGGAACACCACGGTGAGCGGAATGGTCCGCCGCCAGTCTACCTGTGGGTGAGAATGCAGATAGTCCCACCACGTGGCCAGGCAGAGCGTGCCGTACATGAGAAAGTGGACCCACTTATCGTAGAGAGGCACTTGCTCGAGGGGCGATTCCGGGATGGGAATGAGCGAGATGACCACGAGGCACAGCGCCACAATGAGGCTGAGAGGATATCTTTTCATCTGTTTTTGTTCCAAAGTTACTGAAAATATTGTACTTTTGCGACAAAGAAGCTGAAAATTGACATGCAGGCGGAGGAGAGAGGACGGTTCTGTAGCAAGCTGGGAGTGATTCTGGCGTCGGCAGGCAGCGCCGTGGGGCTGGGAAACGTCTGGCGCTTCCCGTCTGAGGTGGGGAGCAACGGAGGAGCGGCCTTCATCTTGGTCTACCTTTGTTTCGTGTTCCTGATTGCCATGCCGGTGATGATTGCCGAGTTTGTGATAGGTCGCCGCAGCAAGCGGAACACGGTGGATGCCTACCGTGTGTTGGCACCGCGGGCGAGGTGGTGGATGGTGGCAGGATATTTGGGCGTGCTGGGCGGTGTGCTGGTGCTGTCGTTTTACAGCGTGGTGGCAGGCTGGACGTTGAGATACATGGTGGATACCTTCCTTTGCCGTATGCCCTCGGGGCAGGACTATGGGGCGGTGTTCAGCTCTTTTGCCGCCAACCCCTGGAAGCCGCTGCTTTACCAGTTGGTCTTTCTCGCGATGACGCATTTGATAGTGTCGCGCGGAGTGGAAAGGGGGATAGAGAAGTTCAGCAAGGTGATGATGCCCCTGCTGCTGGTGATAATAGTAGTGCTGATGGGGTATTCGCTCACCATGCCTGGCGCGGCTGACGGCATCAGTTTCCTGCTTAGACCCGACTTCTCGAAGGTAACGGGCAGTGTGGTGCTCTCCGCCATAGGGCAGGCTTTCTTCTCCCTGAGCGTAGGCATGGGCTGCCTGATAACTTATTCCTCATATTTCTCGAAGGATACCCGGCTGGTCTCTTCCGCCTTCAGCGTTTGCGCCATAGACTCGGTGGTGGCTATATTGAGCGGGCTCGTAATCTTCCCCGCAGTGTTTTCTGTGGCGGGGGTGGAGCCAGACGCGGGGCCGGGGCTGGTGTTCATAACTCTGCCTTACGTGTTCGACACGGCTTTCTCCGGCTTGCCCGTGGTTGGCTATGTGTTTTCAGGCTTCTTCTATGTGCTGCTGCTTCTGGCCGCCCTGACGAGTACCATATCCATGCACGAGATAGTGACGGCCTTCATAAGGGAGAAATTCAATGTCTCGCGCCAGCGGGCCGCCATAGCGGTCACCGCAGTTTGCATGGTGCTGGGCGCGGCATGCTGCCTCTCGTTCGGCGTATGGCAGGGCGTGAGAGTGGCTGGAATGGGGTTCTTCGACCTGTTCGATTTCACGGTGGCGAAGTTCCTGATGCCCTTTGGCGGCATAATGATAAGCCTGTTCGTGGGCTGGTATATGAAGCGCCAACTGGTGGTGGAGGAGTTGACTAACGGGGGGACGCTGAAGGTGCGCTGCCTCGGGGTGTTACTTTTTCTCATTCGCTGGGTGGCACCGACGGGTGTGGCGATAGTGTTCATAAACGAGCTGATAAACTAAAGCACGGATGGAGCAGGAGAGGGGGAACTTCGGCAGCAAGATAGGGGCTGTGCTCGCAGCCGCTGGCAGTGCCGTGGGACTGGGTAACATCTGGCGTTTCCCTACCGAGGTGGGCAACAACGGGGGCGCTGCCTTCTTCATCATCTACCTTGTGTGTGTGCTGTTTGTGGGCTTGCCCGTGATGGTGAGCGAGTTCGTCATAGGGCGTCACACGCATGCCAACACCATCACGGCTTTTCGCCGCCTGGCTCCTGGCACGTGGTGGAGAGTGACGGGAGTGGAGGGCGTGTTCGTGGCTTTCCTGATTCTCTCATATTATATTATAGTGGGCGGATGGACGCTGCATTACTCTATCGCCAGCTTGGCGAATAGACTTTCAGTAAATCAAGATTTTGGGGAATATTTCTCCCGCTTCTCGTCGAGCGCGTGGGAGCCAGTGGTTTATGCCGTGGTGTTCATGGGCATAGTACATCTCACGATTGTCGGTGGGGTGAAGGACGGCATAGAGCGCTTCAGCAAGGTGATGATGCCCATACTGTTGCTGATAATAGGCATTCTGGTGATTTGCTCTTTCTCTATGAGCGGATTCACTCAGGGGATGGTGTTTCTGCTGAAACCCGACTTCTCCAGCGTGACACCTGGCGTGGCACTTTCGGCTATAGGTCAGGCATTTTATTCGCTGAGCCTCGCTATGGGCTGCTTGTGCACATACGCCTCTTACTTTGATGGGAAGACAAATCTCATGAAAACAGCCTTGAGCGTGGTAACCATAGATACGATAGTTGCCGTGCTGGCGGCATTCATAGTGTTCCCTGCTGTTTTTTCGGTGGGAGTGGAGCCTGATGCGGGTCCTGGGCTGGTGTTCATCACTTTGCCAAATGTGTTTAACATAGCTTTCCACAGTGTTCCTGTGGTGGGTTACGTCTTCTCTGGTCTGTTCTATGTGCTGCTCTTCCTTGCAGCGCTGACGAGCGCCATTTCCCTGCACGAGCCTGTGACTGCCTATCTGCACGAGGAGTGGCATATCTCTCGCAGGACGGCGGCGTGGCTGGTGACCGTCTCATGCTCCCTATTAGGCGTGGCATGCTCGCTCAGCTTCGGACCATGGAGGAATGTGACTATTGGAGGAATGACGATATTTGACCTGTTCGATTTTCTTTCCGCCAAGATAATAATCCCGTTGGGCGGAGTGCTGATAGCGCTGTTTGTGGGTTGGAGGCTCGACCGCCAGTTGGTGGAGAACGAGATAACTAATCAGGGGAAATTGCGCATACCGTTCATTCGCTTTTTCATGTTTCTGGTACGCTGGGTGGCGCCATTGGCAATAGCTGTCATCTTCGTGAACGAGTTGTTCTTTTAACTGACGTGGTTCTTCCGTATGTCTTACTTCAATGTCTCATCGGGCGAGCGGCGTGGAATTATTTTTCTCTGCGTGGTGGTGTTGCTTGCCACGCTTGTGGTGTGGCTTGTGCCCAGGAAGAAAAACGAGCCTGTTAGCAGGAATGCGGCAAGCGAAAGACGTGAGCCGACAAGCCAAAGACCATACACACTGTCGGAGCGCAGAGTGGAGACTTTCGCTTTCGACCCCAATACGGCAGACTCTACCACACTGCTGCGGCTGGGGCTCACACCTGCCATGGTGCGTGGAATATATAAGTTTCGCGGCATGGGTTATGCCTACAGCGAACCTGAAGACTTTAGCAGGGTGCCAGGCATGACGAATGAGATGTGGGACAGGCTGAGACCATACATTCACATTGACCCACGTTTCCAGAAAGTGAGACGGCAGACCCGAGCGACCGCTGAAAGCGCCGTTTCTGCGTCTTCTGCCGCAAGATATGGAGACAGCCTGCGCTTTACCACGAAGTTGAGGCATGGAGAGACAGTGGAACTAAACAGCAGTGACACTGCCGTGCTGAAGAGAATACCTGGTATAGGACCATATTATGCGCGCAAGATAGTGGGCTACCGACGGCAGTTGGGCGGTTTCGCAAGCCTCTCGCAACTGGCGGAGATAGAGGGACTGCCAGAGGGGGTGACAGACTATCTTACCCTTGATGAGGCGGCAGTGAGGAAAATAGACGTTAATCACGCCACGAAACGGGCTCTATTGGTGCATCCCTATATAGGAGTGTATCGCGCGCAGCCCATCTGGGAATACAGACACAATCATGGCTCACTGAACAGCCTCGACGACCTGCGCAAGTTGCAGGGCTTCACTGATGAGGACATAGAGCGGCTTGCCCCTTACTTGGAGTTCCGCTAAACTTGCCACACTGTCATTTCTCTTTGAGAGGATTCCATCCTTGTGCCTTCAGCTCAAACTCTTGTCCGTCGCGCGTGACAAGCATCTTGCCAAGGGCTTCGCGAGTTATGTAACCTATCACCTTGATGTCGGGAATGGAGGAGACACGGTCGTTGTCGGCAAGAGGCACGGTGAAGAGCAACTCGTAGTCCTCGCCCCCATTGAGCGCGCAGGTAGTGACATTGAGGTTCAGCTCCTCCGCCATAGCGGCAGTCTGATAGTCGAGAGGAATACGCTCCTCGTAGATGCGGCAGCCTACGTGGCTCTGGTCGCAGATGTGGAAAAGCTCGCTGGAAAGACCGTCGCTGATGTCCATCATGCTTGTGGGGCGAATGCCAGCCTGGGCAAGCGCCTCGATGATGTCACGACGGGCTTCGGGTCTCAACTGGCGCTCCAACAAATATTCACGGCCACTGAAATCGGGGTTGAAATCGATATCGGTCTGTTTACCCACGCACTGCTGCCGTTGCTGGTTGTAGACACTCTTCTCACGCTCTAAAAGTTGCAATCCCATGTATGCCGCGCCCAAATTGCCCGAGACACAAATGAGGTCTGTATCTCTTGCCCCGTTGCGATACACCACATCCTGGGGGCGTGTCTCGCCTATGGCGGTGATGCTGATGGCAAGACCAGTGAGGCTGCTGGTGGTATCACCGCCGACAATGTCTACATGGTGCTCCCGGCAAGCCAGACGAATGCCAGAATATAGCTCTTCAATGTCCTCCACCTTAAAGCGTTTGCCTATGGCGAGGCTCACGGTGATTTGACGGGGAGTGCCGTTCATGGCATAGATGTCGCTGAGATTGACCATGGCGGCTTTGTAACCGAGATGCTTTAGAGGAGTGTACTGGAGGTCGAAATGGATGCCCTCCATGAGCAAGTCGGTGGTGACGAGCATTTGGCGGTCAGACTCGAAACGCAGCACAGCGCAGTCATCACCCACACCTTTGACAGTGCTCTGGTTGCATGGCTTTATATCGTCGGTTAGGCGCTTGATTAGCCCGAACTCTCCCAAAGATGATATTTCCATAAGTTTCTCTCTCCTGCTATTCCGCCCTTCTGATCATTTCTCCCATGATGGTGGCCATGAGGGGCTGTGCATGGTCGGCTGCCTGCTGAACCTCCTCGTGTGTGACCTCTTTGATGTGCCCCTCAACGCCCAAGTCGGTGATGACGCTGATACCGAACACCCTTATGCCGCAATGGTGCGCCACGATGACTTCAGGCACAGTGCTCATACCTACGGCATCGGCACCCCAGAGGTGATACATGCGGTATTCCGCAGGTGTCTCGTAAGTGGGTCCCTGCGTGCCTAAATATATGCCGTGCTCTACTTTTATGCCCTTTTCCTTTGCAATAGCGTCTGCCAGGGAGATGAGCCGCTTGTCGTATGCCTCGTGCATATCGGGAAAGCGCGGACCAGTGGGGATGTTCTTACCATGAAGCGGATGTTCGGGGAAGAAATTGATATGGTCTGTGATAATCATCAGTGTTCCTATCTCGAAGCTGGGATTCATGCCGCCAGCCGCATTGCTCACGAAGAGGGTGCGGATGCCTAATTCATACATCACCCTGACGGGGAATGTGACCTCTTGCATGCTGTAGCCCTCGTAGAAGTGGAAACGCCCTTGCATGGCCATTATATCCTTGCCTCCCAAGCGGCCGAAGATGAGCTTGCCACTGTGCCCCTCTACTGTTGAGACGGGGAAGTTGGGGATATCTGCGTAACTGATGCTGTCTGTAATCTCTATCTCGTCTGCCAACTTGCCTAAGCCCGTGCCAAGTATGATGGCGACAGAAGGCTTAGTGGTCATTCGACTTTTTAGCCACGCTGATGTTTCTTGGATTCTTGAGTACATAGTTTGTTATTTCCAGGTTGAAACTCTTAGCCTCTCCTCTTAATATCTCCACTTCCACAGGCAGAACGTAAAGGCAGTCGCAAAGCTCGTCGCTCAGTCCGTCGGCATAGATAAGGCGTGTGGCGTCTTTCTCGGTAGTGATGGCGATACGGGGGTGAGGCAAGGTCTCGAAAGTTGAATTTATCTTTCGTATGTCGCCAGCTGTGAAGGCATGGTGGTCGGGGAAAGAGAGCATGCTTATCTTTTTCGTGTAGTGCTCCAAATCCTGGCGCATCTGCTTGGGAGTGGCGATGCCTGTGAGCAGAAAGACTGACTCTTGCGGTTTTATGGACTCCAACTCCCTTTCCTCCTCGATGAAAAGTCCTTTCAGACTGCCATAGCGTAGTGTGCTGAAAAACAGTTTCTGATATGGACGGAGGTCCATGTGCTTCTGTATGACACGGAAGCCCATTGGCGTTACTCCCGAAGGACATTTGGTTACTATCACTATGTTTGCCCTGCTCTTGTTCTCGGCTGGTTCGCGCAGACGACCGGCAGGCAGTAGCTCGTCGTTGGTAATTAGACGGTGGTAGTCGACCAAGAGAATGTTCAGCCCAGGTCGTACAGAGAGATGCTGGTAGGCATCGTCGAGCAGTATGATTTCCACGTCCTTGGTGTTGCTGTCGTTGCAGAGCCTTGTGATGCCATGTGTGCGGTTTTCATCCACAGCAACATATATATTACGGAACTTATGACGCAACTGCCATGGCTCGTCACCGATGGCGTGCATGGGAGTGTTCAAGCTTGCAAGTTTGTATCCCTTCCCTTTCCGCTTATATCCTCTGCTAAGTACTGCCAAACGGTGTTTCTTACAAAGAAGGCGCACTATATATTCCACATGCGGTGTCTTCCCCGTGCCGCCACACGTTATGTTGCCCACGCTGATGATAGGCAAGGGGAAACTTTGAGATTTAAAGATTCCCATGTCATACATGGCATTGCGAAAGCTGACTCCTATGCCGTAGAGCCAACTAAGGGGCAACAGCCATTTCTTTACCTCCACCAGGTCACTTTCCATCTGTTTCTGTCTCTTTGTGATTAATATATATTCGGGTCAAACGGGATTCTCATCTGTACCCTGTCTTGTGACTTCAGCGTGCGCAGCAATGAGAAAGCAGGATAATACTCACCCAACAAGCAGCGCAACTGGCTTTCCATATATCTCTTTTTCTTGTCGTTAAGTAAGATGGTGTACCAGGGTGCGGCAGTGGGATAATATGCTGTGGAGTATTTTGTTACTTTGGCGAGACTGGCGGCGCACTTGACAGCGTCGTCAATGTTACCCAGTTTGTCCACCAAACCTATTTTCACAGCCTGTTTACCTGTCCATACTCTGCCTTCAGCAATCTTTTTCACTGCCTCCACTTTCATCTTGCGTCCTGCTGCCACACGGCTTATGAATGTCTCGTATCCACGGTCAATCTCTGCCTGCATCAGACGGCTCTCTTCCGCGTTCATCGGTCGGGAGAGAGAGCCGAAGTCACTCCTTGCGTTTGTTTTAACCACGTCAAACTTCAAGCCCAACTTCTGTGTTAACAACTCACTTACTTCAGGAATTATCCCGAAAATTCCTATGCTGCCTGTGATGGTCGTGGGCTCAGCCAATATCTGGCTTGCCCCAGAAGAGATGTAATAACCGCCAGAAGCGGCATATCCACCCATGGATACAACCACTGGCTTTTCTGCTTTTAGCAATTCCACTTCGTGGCATATCTGCTCACTGGCGTATGCGCTGCCGCCTGGTGAATTTACCCGTAATACCACAGCCTTGACATTTTTATTTTCGCGTAACTCCTTTAAGTCTTTTATAACTTTGTCGCTGGCAATGTAATTGGAATAGTTGCCTATGAAGGACGTTACATCAGAGGTCACGATTTCTCCGAATGCGCAGTATATCGCTATCTCGTTGTCGCTCGTCGAGGTGTTAGGGCTTGCGGCTTTTGCCATATTTGCCACACTGACAAATGAAAGGTCATCGTCTTCTTCTATCTCCATCTTGTTCTGGAGAATCGCCTTCACGTTGTCCACGTATGTGAGACTGTCCGCCAATTTCCATTGAGTGAACTTTTCCGTGGGTTGCAACAGCATGAAACTGTCGGCGTATGCATTCAACTTCTCTTCTTCGATGTGGCGTGATACCGCGACATCTTTCACCATCTGGTCCCAAATGCTGAAGAGATATGAGGTAACCTGCTTGCGGTTAGCCTCGCTCATCGATGTGTTGGTGAATGGTTCCACAGCACTCTTGTAAGTGCCTACTCTGAACACTTGCATCTTTACTCCCAACTTCTCCAACATATCCTTGTAGAATATTGGCTCTGATGCTAAACCATGCCAGTCTATGCCTCCCATAGGATTTACCATCACCTTATCGGCCACTGAACATATATAGTAGCCGCTCTGTGAGTAAGTATCTGCATATGCGTATATGAATTTCCCGCTTTCTTTGAAGTCAAGCAAAGCTTGCCTAATTTCTTGTATCGTTGCTGGAGCAGCTATAGGCTTGCCGCCTTCCAAATATATGCCTTTGACCTTATCGTTAGTCTTCGCTTTCTTGATGGCGGTAAGTAACTCATCGAGACCATACGAGGCGTTTAAGTCATCATCATTGAACATAGAGAGAGGGTCTTCTTTTTTTAACTCCTCTATGACGCCACTCAGATTTATGCGCAGGATGGAATTCTTCTTGATTGATTCACCGAGATCTTCGTTTGTCATAATGCTGGCGACAGAAATGGCGCTTATTAGGGCTACTACTATCGTGAATACGATTAGCCCTAATATAGATGCCAGCGTGAATTTGAGAAATTGTTTCATTCTGTCTGTCTCTTGTATATCTATATATATGATGGTATATATTCGCCCTGCAAAGTTAATGAAAAACGATTCTTTTTACGTAGTATTTTCCAAAAAAGTTGGTATAAAGTTTGGTGAAGAGTATAAAAGGTTGTACCTTTG
>JAJPYT010000087.1 GCA_021204845.1 Prevotellaceae bacterium
GACCCATCCCATCATGCTGGACGCCGCGGACATATTCCTGCTGAGCCAAACAGCGTGCCTGGCAATCTGCAAGGCGCTGGAGAGGTATGGCAAGGGGGTGAGCATAAAGTGGCCCAACGACATCTATTGGGGAGACAGGAAGATGGTGGGCATACTGATAGAAAACGAGCTTGCCGCCCGAAAGGTGAGCGAGAGCATTGTGGGCGTGGGAGTGAACGTGAACCAGCGCCACTTCCCCCTTGGGCTGCCAAACCCCACGTCGCTGGCGCTGGAGCTGGGGCACGAGGTGGAGCGAGGCGAGGTGCTCGAGGGCATAGTGGCGGAGTTCTGCGCACTCTACGACGCTCTGGGACAGGGCATGGGAGAGCGCGTCAGGGAGGAGTATCTGAGCCGCCTCTACCGCCGTGGCGAGGCGTGCCGGTACAGAGACCAGGACGGCGAGTTCACAGCCACGCTGCTGACCGTGGAGACAGGGGGGCACTTGGTGCTGCGCGACGAGGGAGGCACGCTAAGGCGGTACGCGTTCAAGGAAGTAAACTTCATAATATAGAAACACACACAGAATAAGACAGAAATGGCAAAGTTCAAGAGAATTCTGCTTAAGCTCTCGGGCGAGAGCCTGGCAGGCGAGAAGAAACAAGGCATAGACGAGGAGCGGCTCGCCGAGTATGCCAGGCAGATAAAAGAGGCTGTAGAGATGGGCGTGCAGGTGGGCATAGTCATAGGCGGCGGCAACATCTTCCGCGGTCTCTCGGGAGCGGGAAAGGGCTTCGACCGTGTGAAGGGAGACCAGATGGGCATGTGCGCCACTGTGATAAACTCCCTGGCGCTGAGCAGCGCCCTCGACGCGATAGGTCAACCCAACCGTGTGCTCACCGCCATAGGGATGGAGCCGATAGGCGAGCTGTACAGCAAGTGGAAGGCCATAAGCGCGATGGAGCGGGGCGAGGTGGCGATAATGAGCGGTGGCACGGGCTGCCCGTATTTCACTACCGACACGGGCTCTTCGCTGCGAGGCATAGAGATAGAGGCGGACGTGATGCTGAAAGGCACGAGGGTGGACGGAGTGTATACAGCCGACCCGGAGAAAGACCCTGCCGCCACGAAGTTCCCCTCAATCACCTATGCCGAGGTGATATCGCGCGGGCTGAAGGTGATGGACATAACCGCCACCGCCATGTGCATGCAGAACAATCTGCCAATCTACGTCTTTAACATGGACATAGTGGGCAATCTGCGCCGTGTGCTGGAGGGCGAACTGGTAGGCACTCTCGTGCATAACTGACTGACAAATGGCTAAGAAGAAGAAAAAACAGGAGAACAAGAAGCTGAGGCTGGTGCTGGGTATTTGCGTGCTGGCTCTGGCATACTGGTTCGTGCATGCGGGCAGGCAGACCACTGAGGCAGTGACTGACGATGCCGACGAGACGCCAGCGGCAGAGATGGCAAACATGCCCGATGACAGCGGCACGGAGGCGGCGGAGGCAAGCCCGGCGCGCGGCAGGGCGAAGGGAATGGAGATTCCAGCCTACCTGACCGACCGCGAGGAGGAGATAGTGCAGCACGAGGGCTTCACCCTCTCATACAACAGAAAGCACTTGGTGCCAAACTGGGTGGCGTGGGTGCTCACCGCGGAGAGGACACGAGGGACGGAAAAGAGGGCGGACAACTTCCAGCCCGACGAGACTATAAAGAAGGGACCCATAGCCTTGGATTCCGACTACCGAGGCTCTGGCTACGACAGGGGGCACATGTGTCCCGCAGCAGACTGCAAACACCTGCGTGCCTCGATGAACGAATGTTTCCTGCTGAGCAACATGTGCCCGCAGACGCATAAGCTGAACGCCGGAGACTGGGAAGACTTGGAAAACCTTTGCCGCAAGTGGGCGGTGGAGTACGACAGCATATACATAGTGTGCGGACCCGTGATAAGGAAGGGTGAGACCTACCAGACCATAGGAGCAAACCGGGTGACCGTACCACGGCAGTTCTACAAGGTGGTGCTGCGCTGGACTGGCGAGAGGGAGGCGCAGGCCATAGGCTTCCTCATGGACAACGACGACAGCTCCCAGCCGCTCACCGCCCATGCCGTGACGGTGGACAGCGTGGAGGCTCTCACGGGCATAAACTTCTTCTCGAAACTGCCCAAGGACGTTGAGCGGCGAGCCGAGGCCAAGTACGACTGCGCGGAGTGGCGCTATCTCTCCCGCTGACAGGCGTGGGGCATAAGTCATTAATCTAACTAATAAATATAGGGCAAATGTTTTGGCGCTTTGGCGGAAAGTTAGTACTTTTGCGGGCAGATAAGTAAACAGAATACGATATGTCACGGATAGACACATATTATTACGGCTTTTTTTATTACTGCTTTAGCGCAAGGTGAAGCGGGCCGAGGGGTGTGTGTGACGAGTGACGCAAAAGAAAAACGAACGCAACCAAAGAATCCCGCTTCCACAAAGAGGCGGGATTCTTGGTGTGAGGATATGGTAATATAAATGACCGGGAAGAAGAGAATAGCGATACAAGGAGTGCCAGGCTGCTACCACGACATAGCGGTGCACAGATACTTCGAGGGCGAGGACGTGGAGCTTATCTGCTGCGACACGTTCGAGCAGGTGTTCGACACGCTGAAGGCAGACGAAGACGCGCTCGCCATGGTAGCTATAGAAAACACTATAGCCGGCTCGCTGCTGCACAACTATGAGCTGCTGCGAGAGAGCGGGGCGACCATAGTGGGAGAGCACAAGCTGCGCATAAGGCACAGCATAATGTGCCTGCCCGACGAGGACTGGGCAGACCTCACCGAAGTGAACTCGCACCCCGTGGCGCTGATGCAGTGCCAGCGCTTCCTCTCCAGACACAGGGAGCTGAAGGTGGTGGAGGTGGCTGACACGGCTGGAGCCGCCGCCGACATAAGCCGCCTCGGGTTGCGCCACCACGCCGCCATTTGCCACAAAGACGCCGCGGCGGCATACGGGCTGAAGGTGCTGGAGGAGGGAATAGAGACGAACAAGCATAAC
>JAJPYT010000178.1 GCA_021204845.1 Prevotellaceae bacterium
GTTCGGATGGGAAATGAGCGGGTCAAAACATCTTATACACGCCCTCAACCAACACCTCGCAGGGGTTTTTCTCACCGATGAGAGACTGATCTTTCATGCGGATTCTCGAGGAGCAGTTGGTGCCAGCCGCTATCACCACGTCGTCGGCAGTCTTGAAGCCCTTTGATATGTGGCAGTCAGAGGCTATCCAATTGTTCTTGCCTATGACTATGGGGGAGCTCATTTTGCAGAGTTCCTTGCCAGTGTACACATCCCCAAGAGGATGAAAATTAGTGTCATACATAGAGACGTTCCACCCTATGCTGGTGTTCTCGCCTATCGTTATCTTGTTTGAGCAAACTATTCGCAGCCTGTCGTTTGCCCCAAACTTGTCGCCTATAGTGAGACAAGCTCCCTCGTACACCTCCACCGACGATGAGCAACCAATCCACGCACGCCCCTTGAATATCAGCGTGCCACCCACGAACAGGTTAAAGCCACGCTTAAAATAAGGGGTGCACTTGCGACCCAAGCGAATCATGGCTGGTCGCAGACGGTCAGCTTCTATCACTATCTTGCCTCTAAACTCTTTTGCCCTATGGATATGCGGGCACTCCACCCACAGAGGGAAAAACACAGCTTGCCTCAAAGGCAGAAAGGCGAGGTTGAAAATCACTGAACATACAGCGTTGTAAAGGAAACACAAGCCTCTTTCAAGAGCCTGTATAGCTCTGATTGTAAGTAAATATATCGTTCTCATCTTTTAATTAAAAAGTTTCTTCTTCAACCTCCTCATAGTGCGGTATACCCTCCGTCAACAATCAGATTCTGCCCCGTCACCCACCTGGCGGCGTCACTAAGCAGATAGATGCAGGCGTTTGAGATATCGGTGGTCTCGCCTAAGCCGAGGGGGTATTTGCTTTCCATCTCACGTCTCTTGTCAGGGTCCTCCATATAAGGCTGGTTGCGGTTGATATCAGTAATTATTGTACCTGGTGATATGCAGTTGAAACGGATGTTCTTCTTCCCGAACTCACAAGCCAGCGAGCGTGTGGCTGAGATGAGTGCTCCCTTTGTCATGCTATAAAGACTTTTGGCACACTCGCCTACGCAACCCATTATAGATGAAATAAACACCACACTCGCTCCCTCTTTGCTATAATGCCGCATCTTGCATATCTCACGGGTGAGAATGATTGCCGCTGCGACATTGGTTCGGAAGAATCTTTCCATTTCTTCCTGCCTTATAAGTTTCAGGGGAAGAACAGAAGAAATGCCTGCGCAATGTACCACGCCATGAATGGGACCGCACTCAGCCACCACCTCGTCCACAAGAGGCGGAATTTGCTCCAACATAGTTAAGTCAAACTGCTTCGCTATCGCATTATCGCACAGTTTGAGTAAGTTTTGCAGCCGTTCAGCATTGCGACCCATAAGCACCACTTTTGCGCCCATCCGCGAACAGTCTAAGGCACACTGGCTACCTATTCCGCCAGTAGCTCCTGTGATAACGATGGTTTTCCCGTCAAGTGAAAAAGGATTGAATTGCATGGCTGTTGATGTTTTAGTGTTTTCAGACTTGGTTTATGGCTTTCCCGTGAGCCACCTCCACTATTTCACTTATCTGGCAGTCCACAAAGGGGAGAATGGCAGTAGCCCACGTCATGCCAACACCGAAAGCGCTTAGCAGCAGACGTTTCTCACCACCGAGCTTGCCCTTCAGCTCGCTCACTATGGTAAGCGGGACAGAAGCCGAGGAAGTGTTGCCGTACTTGCCTATTGTGGAGGGTATCTTACTCGTGTCGAGTTTCATCTTCTTAGCTATGTAAGCGTTAATGAAATTATTTGCCTGGTGGAACACTATGTGGTCGAAATCGTCCACAGTCATGCCAGCGAACTCAAGCGTCCTCTTTATGTCGCGGGGAATCTCGCGTATCACGAAGTTGAACACATCACCTCCGTTCATATAGCCCTGTTCGTCACTGCGTATGTTGCCGTACTCGTCCACCACCCTCTCCCTCAGTGTCTCCGCCGAGCTTGGGTGGCGGTAGCCTCCGCCCTTTATCATTATCAGGTCGGCACGCGAACCGTCGGAGTTTAGCGAGAATATGCTGCGCCCGAATTTCACGTCTCGCTCCACGAGGGCAGCCACGCCACCGTCGCCGAACAGGAAGGCGCTGCGGCGGTCTTTGGGAGAGTAAACTTTAGAGCGTGTCTCTCCGTCGAGCACCAGCGCCTTGCGTATGCCGCCAGACTGCATCATGCCGTATGCAACGGTAAGTCCGTAGCAGAATGCCGAACAACCCAGATTGATGTCGAACGCCACACACGAGTTCGGCAAGCCCAGACGGTGTTGCAATATGACAGACGTGGCTGGCATCCGGTAATCTGGAGTCTGGGAGATGAATATCAGTAAATCTATCTCCTCTCGGGCTACATTGTTCTCTGCCAAAAGCCGCTCTGCCGCCGCAAAGCAGAGGTCGGACGAGCAGGTCTCCTCGTCGGCAAAGCGACGCTCGAAAATGCCCACTTTATCCACCACCTCCTTCACCTGTTCGGCAGGGAAATACTGGGTATAAAGATAGTTGTTTATCACCCTCTGGGGCACTGCCGCCGCCATGGCGGTAATGCCAACTCCCGAATACGTAAGGAATGCCATCAGTCGGTAGCCAGTTTATAGAGATCCGCTATGGTGCTGCACTTCCTTATGTCTGTGCCGCCGATTTCTTTCTCAAACTCCTCGTCGAAGAAGGCTATCAGCAACATGGTGGAAAGGCTGCTCCACTCGTCCAATTGCCTGAATTCCGTGTCGCCTGTCAGCGCTTCTTGGTTTTCCACTTCGATAGCCTCAGCAAATTTTGCGATAAATTCTTTTAGTTCCATAATGTATGTATGTGTTTTTTATGTGTTACATGTTCCTCGTTCGCCTGTTTTTCCAGTTCTTGTCTCCTCCGCCATGTCGCCTTTTAGGCAGGAGAACGTGTGCTTCTCTTGCGGAGAGAAAGGCTCTTGGAGGAACAGCTTGTTAATCACTATCTTAC